>JAUWNA010000064.1 GCA_030612905.1 Promethearchaeota archaeon | reverse complement strand
ATAATTATTACTAATAAGAAGATACAAGTTGGTTTCTTTAGTAAACTGAACGAATTAAAAGAAGAAAAGAACGCAATAAGGTGGTCTACAGAAAAGGGACGATAGAACTAAGAGAGCACGCAAGTTGGCATTGGGGCAAATTTTTTTGAGGGTTTCCCTCGCTAGGAGAAAAATATTCTCGTTTCGGGAAAATAAACGAAGATATTATATGGATACAATTTGACCGTTCCTATATGGGGCGTTCAAGACCTTCAGTTACAGGTCAATAGAGAGGACGTACAAGTACGTCCAGATTTTAAGTAACTGTATTCAATATCTTAATATATCTACATTAATAAGTTAATTTAAAAATAAATTAAGGCGATAAGTATGACAACAAGAAATCCAACAGGGTTTTGTCCTAATTGCAAACAAAATGTTTTATTAGTTAGAGAAGAGATAGATTGGCCATTAGCAATAATTTTAATGTGTTTTACGGGAGGAATTGGTCTTATTATATATTTAATAATTTATTATGGCAAAAATGAAGATCGTTGTATTCACTGTCACTCACAAATTACAACAAAAACAGCTCCTTACGCCCAACTTGCGGAACAAAAAGCTCGAAATGTTCAAAATCCATATCATTTTCAGACTGAAACGCAAAAGCAGCAAAAAACTGAATATACAGATAGTGAATCGGTTGAAGGTGTTAAAAACATACAACCGAATTTCTGTCCGTTTTGTGGAGAGCGTTTAGAAAATAAGGACACAAAATTTTGCCCACATTGTGGCACGAAAGTTTAATTTATAATAATTCCCCATTAAAAATATAGCCTACATCTTATACTAAATAGATCATTTTCGTGGATAGAATAAATGTTGGGGCTTTTTTCCTTTCTCAAGTATGGTTTTTCAATTGATAGGATTTTATGTACTCTAAAATAGATTCTATTGTCTTTCACCCATATTTTATCGACCAAAATATTAAGAGTTCCAATGTTTCCAGCACTATAGACCTGAAACGATGTTAATTTTTCCATTGTTGAACTATCTAAAATAGATTCGTATACTTAAATTTAATTTTGATTTTTAATAACCTCACGAATTTTAAAATTGAAATATATAAACATTCTTTTAAAAATTGGACTCCAAATTTTTTTTAATCTCTTGATACCAACTTCAATTAAAGAAGAAATAAAATTTCTGAAAATAGATAAAGGAGGTAAAAAAAAAATTACAACAATGTATTGTTCGAATTGTAAGACGAATGTTCTTACAGTAAGAGAGGAAATTGATTTAGGTTTGGTAATTATTTTATTTATATTTACAGCGGGGTTTGGATTACTTATTTATCTCGCAATTTACTACGATAAAAAACCAACTCATTGTATTCACTGTAAAGCTATTTGCCGACCCAATTTATCGGAACAAACTCATAATCATTCAACTCTAAGAAGTAACGAAACTAAAAGTTATCAAGAAGTTAAGCTTTACAAATCAAATGAACCTGTAATTGAAGAAAATTCCAATTTTTGCTACAACTGTGGAGTACAACTTTCTGAGAGAGAAGGATTAAAATTTTGTGCGTTCTGTGGAACAAAAGTTAATTAAATATTCATTTTTTATTTTCTCTTTTTAAAATATTCATAAATTCATAAAAGTACTTGTAAGAATTCTCAAAGTAATTGTCTTCTTTTGAATATTCTAAGCTTTGAGAAAAAATTTCACTAAAACCTATAACATCTTTTTCTTCTATTATTTTCTTATATTTATGGAGCAATTTTTCGAATAAATCTAAGATTTTAAGAAACTCTTTATTTTCCATTTGGATTTCTCCAAACATTTCCATTTCCCTCTGGATAATACTCTCTGCAAAAACTTTTTGAAGCAAGAAAGTAGTACCTGTGTATTTGGTTAATTCATTCAAAGGTTCATTGGTACTTCTAAGAAGATTTAGAAAAAGAATGTTCAACATGTGTGGAACGCCTAATGTTAGAGCAATTCTCTTATCGTGAATCTCTGGTAAGGTTTCAGTAATTATTAATCCATCTAATTTAAATAAATTCAAAAGTTCATTAATTAATTCGTCGTATTGGTCAGTTCCTCCTACTTTTAATACCATCATAAAATAGTTTTTCATACTTTTTATTCCTGGACCAAACATGGGATGTAGTGAAATGCAATTTACTGGAAAACTATTTTTTATTTCTGTCAGTGCTTTAAAAACGGCATATTTTAAAGAAGTAATATCAAAGACGATCACATTTTCTTTCAAAAGTGGTGATATTTTTCTTATCATATCAGGAGTAGAGCTTATTGGGATTGAGATCATAACAATGTCAGCGTTTTTAACGCTTTTTTCAAGCGAAAGTTCGTAATTAACGCTCAACTCTAATGCTGCTTTTTTTAATTTATCTTCGTTTCGAGCAAATAAGGTTACTTCAAATCCATGTTTTTTAAAAAATCTTCCAAAAACTTTACCCATTCCGCCAGAACCGCCAATAATAGTAAAACTTTTACCCAACATTATTTTTTCCCTAAAAATTCAACTACTTTTTCTTTCATTAAATTTAGATTTGGTTTTTTACCAGTCCACCATTCAAATGCTAAAGCGCCTTGATTAACAAACATATCTAACCCACCTAGTGTTTTGCAACCAATTTTTCTAGCTTCTTTTAATAATCGAGTTTCGAGAGGATTATATACGATATCCAACACAAACAAATTCTTGTGTAATATCTCTTCAGAAATCGGCGATGCTTCAATATCGGGATACATACCAAGGGGAGTAGTGTTTATTAAAATATCTACATCATTTACTAAGTTTTTCAGGGTATTTATACTCATATTCTTTCCTACTGCTTTAATCGTCGTTTTGTTAGTTAAATCCTTAGCTAATTTTATTGCTCGCTTTTCTGTTCTATTAGCTATATATACCGCATCTAAATCCTCTGATATAGCAAAACTAACTGCTTTAGCCGCCCCTCCTGCGCCCAATATTAAAGCCTTTTTTCCAGTTATTTCGCATCCCGCGTCTAATAAAGCTCTTTTAGCCCCAGATGCGTCTGTGTTTTTTCCGATCAAATATTTACCTTCATTTTTTATAGTATTAACAGCACCAATCTTTTCAGCAAGTGGGTCAATTTCATCTAAATACGGGATGATAGTTTCTTTATATGGAATAGTAACATTTATCCCTTTTATATTAAACATTTTAAACCCTAACACTGCCTTTTTAAGGTCGTTTGGTGGAATATTAAAAGCAACATATACATAATCGAGAGATAGTTCTTTAAGGGCAGCATTATGCATTATCGGACTCATACTATGTTCGATTGGATGCCCAATAACACATAAAACATTAGTACGAGCTGTTATATAAGGTTTTTTTAGCATTTTATTACTATAATTATTAAATTTAAAACTATTAATATGTTTAAGAATAAAATTAATTTATAATTATTTAGCTATAAAGTAAACAACACATAAAGGATGAATTTAAAAAATGAATAAGATTTCTCTTAACACGGGAATTACGATGTTTCCAATGCCTGCGGCGGTCATATCTGTAGGGATTGGTGAGGAAGCGAATTTAATTACTCTCGCTTACATTGGTAAAGTATGTATGAAACCTCCAATTATCGCAATTTCATTACAACCTAAACGCCATTCCTACGAATTAATTGAAAAACATGGAGAGTTTGTGATTAATTACCCTACAAAAGACCAACTGAGAGATATGGATTATTGTGGTACACGTTCTGGAAGAGATGTGAATAAATGGGAAGACTTAAACCTAACTAAAGAAAAAGGGATCGTAGTTCAAGTCCCTATGGTGAAAGAGTTTCCATGGAACATGGAGTGTAAGGTAATAAAACGAATAGAACTAGGTTCTCATGTGTGCTATTTTGGAGAAGTAGTTGCAACTCATTCTGATTCGCAATTTGTAACGAACAATAGATTAGACCCTGAAAAATTTAATTGCTTCGCATATATTAATGGAAATTACATAGGTTTACAAAATGGTATTTTAGGAAATCACGGATTTTCAATGAAATGATTGTTCTACTTTTTTTCTTGATATTAGGACACCGTTAGCAAAGAAAAAAAATTGAAATGCAGTTAGAGATATCAAAAAATATTATTTGGTTTAATTTATTATGGTTAAAGATTCTATTGCGTTGATTGGTTTTATGGCAACGGGTAAATCTACAGTAGGAAAGGCATTGAAGGAATATATAGGAAAAGATTATAGATTTATAGAAACCGATCAACTAATTGTAGAGATGGCTGGTAAACCAATCCCTAGAATCTTTTCGGAAGATGGAGAAGTTAAATTTAGAGAATATGAAATTGAAGCGTGTAAGAAGGCAGCTAATCTTGAAAAAGTTGTTATATCGTGCGGGGGAGGAATTGTTTTAAATAAAGCAAACATTGAAAACTTAAAAAAAACCTGTCATATAGTTTTATTAACAGCTAACTCTAAAGAAATTTATGATAGAATAATGAAAGATGGGAAAGAAACTAGACCAGTAATCGACAAAGACGATCCAATGAAAGAAATTGAAAGCGCATTGAAACAAAGAGAGCCTTTTTATAACATATCAGCAGAAATTATTATTAACACCACAGACAAAACAATTGACGAGATTATAGGAGAAATTATTAAGGCAACAATGAAATAAAAATGTGAAATTAATAAAGCGTGTGTTTTTATTTTTAGAGATGGCATAACGCAAATTTTTTGTAAAACCCAAATTTAAATTTATAAAACCTATTATTTGTTCAAAAAACCTTCAAAAAAAAAAAATGACAGAAACTAAAAGAACCAAATGTGGAAGTTGTGGGGAAGAAAATCCTCGGAAATTACACGAAGAGCCTGATAAAACACAGGTACTCTATTATTCAATGCAGGGAAGCCCGGTTTATAAAAAAAGAATTAAATGCGGTAGTTGTGGCACTGTATTTGATAGAGGACAATAAATAAAATTTCTTATCTGTTATTAAATAATAATTGATAAGAGTTTCTTATTCTTTTGATATTTAATTTTTAAAATAATTTTTGCATTAATCAATCAATTATGAATAATAAATCATATCCAATAATTGTAGGAGCTGCTCAGTTTACACAAAATAAATCCACTCTTAAGCCCCTTGATCCACTAAATCTAATGGTTGAAACCTGCACGATAGCTTTAAATGATGCTGGAGCGCCTAATTTAAAGGAGTTTATTGATTCCGTTTATATGATAAATATTAATAGTTGGTCCTACGAGGATGCGCCAGAAGAACTTAGCAAGATACTCGATATAAAACCCACACATAAAATTTATTTACAGGATGGGGGCGATAGTCCTCAGAAGTTAGTAAATAGGGCAGCGAAGGCTATATCTTCTGGAAAAAGTCAAGCAATTCTGATTACCGGTGGAGAAGCCTTTTACTTCCGATACAAGGCAAAGAAGGGCAAACTTAATTTAAATTGGCCTCAATGGAAGGCTCCTAAGTATATGGAAGGTAAATTATGGAATGGTATAAATGAATTTGCTAATAAATATAAGTTAAAATCTCCTCCCTTTACATACGCCATTCTTGAAACTGCCGTACGCGCTGCATCTGGAAGAAGTTTAGAATCACACAATAATCATATAGGCAAAATATTTGAAGCTTTCTCAAGGATTGCATCTACTAACCCTTATGCTTGGACTCGATGCTCTTATACTGCTAAAGAAATTATAACTCCATCTTCCAAAAACAGATATATAACTCACCCTTATACTAAACTTATGTGTTCTAATGTATTTGTAGATCAATCCAGCGCGTTAATAATGACAAGTAAGAGAATCGCTGAAAAACTCAAAATAGACTCTAAACTCTGGATTTATCCAATGGGGGGCGCAGACTTTAAAAACATTTTTAATATTACCCAACGTCCAAAGCTTAATAATTCGCCTGCAGCAAAAGAAGGAGCAATTATAGCATTAGAACAAGCTGGACTTAAACTTGATGATATTGATTTATTTGATATTTATAGCTGTTTTCCGTCTATTGTAGAAATCATTAAAAAGGAAATAGGTATAAAGGAAGATGATCCTCGTCCGTTATCAATAACAGGGGGGCTCCCATATTTTGGTGGTCCTTGGAGTAATTATTCTTTGCACGCAATCGTTTCTGCTGTAAACCTTATTCGTAAAAACCCTTTATTAAAAATAATGGTTATAGCAAATGGAGGATATAATACAAAACAGTCCTTTGGTATTTACGGGGCTGAACCACCTCTTATACAATGGGGTGAAAAAAATAATGCTGAAATACAACAATCAATCTTAGCTAGACGATTACCTAAACCTATGGAACAAGCTAATGGAAATCTTACTATTGAGGGATATACAATAACCTATGATCGAATTGGAATACCCAAGCAAGGGATAGTAATAGGAACTCTTGAAAACAATCGTCGTACTATAGCTTTTATTAATGCTGTTCCAGATATTTTAATTAAATTAGAAAAGCAAGAACTCGTTGGTCAAAAATTTCCTGTTTATTATGACATTAACCTAGATCGAAATATCATTAATTTCAAGAATTAGAATTAAATAGTAATTGATGCATTTCTCGTAAAGTTTTGATATTAATTTGTCCAGGAGCTGTTTTATCTCTTAGAGAACCATATGTCCATAATGAACCAAATTTAACGCACATAATTCTGGAAAAAATTCCCAATTCCCCCATATCAAAGCATACTATCTTTTTACCGTCTTGTGAAAGTGTTCTACAAATTTTTAAAATATTTAAATTATCCTCGAATTTTTGAGGTGTAAATATTAATTTAAAGACGCTTTCATGAATTTTATCTAAATCTACAGAGCACTCATGAACCAACTTATCTTCAAACTTATCTATAAGAGAAATTGTTTCTTCATATGTAGGAGTATCTTCAAAATCATGAAAAGAGAAAATTAAATCTACATTGTTTTTGTAAGCTAAATTTGTAATTACTTCCAAAATCTTAATATCAGACTTCATTTCTATATCCAAATAATCGGGTTTTGCTTCAACCAATAGCTTTAAAATTTGTATTCGTTCATCTATATCAAGATTATATTGACCTCGCTCTTGAACTCTCCTAAAAGTAAAGATTATTGGTATATTAGGAATGATAAGACCCAACAATTCTGTTAAAAAGGAAGATGTGATAAATTTTACTTCATTTATGTAATCAAATCTAAATTCAATTAAATCAGGCTTTTTTTCTAGTGATTTTTCTACTAATTGTCTATTTATATTAAGATCATCAGATTTAATTGGAATTGCAATACAGATCTTATATTTCATTATAATCCTATAAAAAAAATTATAGTTAAAATAAATTTACACTTCAAGTATCTTTTTAATATCCTTCTCGGTTAATTCTAAAGTATTTTCAGCGTTTATCTTTCTCATCAACTTTTTCTTTTTGTAGTATTTTATTATTGGTTTTGCGTTCTTTTCGTAAGTATCTAACCGGTTTTTTAAGGTTTCTTCATTGTCGTCGCTCCTTTGTTCAAATTTAATTTCAGCGCCACATTTATCGCAAATACCTTCTGTTTTTGGTGGAAGAGTGTATTTATTATAGATTTCACCACAATTTTTACAAGAGTATCTTCCTAAAATTCTTTTTGTAATGATATCGCGACTTACATCTAATAAAAGGAATAAATCTATTTCAGTTATCTCGGTTAAAGCTTCAGTTTGGGTTAGAGTTCTTGGAAAACCATCCAATATGAATCCATGTTCTTTTACATCTTCTTTACTTAGTCTATCCCTCACCATATCAATAGTTACTTCATCCGGAACTAATTCACCCTTATCCATATATTCTTTAGCCTTTAAACCAAGGGGCGTTTCATTTTTTAAATTCTCTCGGAAAATATCCCCAGTGCTAATATGTGGTATATCAGGTAAAACTTTCTTTATTTGAGAAGAAAATGTGCCTTTTCCACTTCCGGGAGGTCCGAACAGAACTACTCGCACTTTTGATTTCAATTTAATCATCTCTTATACTAAGCGAATATTATTTTTTATTAATATTAAAGAGTATGAGTTTTTCTTAAATAATATTTACTAAAATTGGTAAACCAGAATAAGGCATTTTCTACCTTATTTGAACTAAGGAAAAAGTGCATCTTAAGTATTATGATTTAAATTTAAAAAAACTAAGTTTGACCTCCACCATAAAGAAAAAAGTCGGGCGTAAGTCGGGCGTTAGGTACAACAGAATATTTTCCAAGATCAGTTACTCCATTTTCAATTAACACTTCGTCGTCAATGAAAAAATTACCTGTATAATCTCTACTGGGTCTAGTTAAAATTATGTAAGCCGCATCAGCTACGATTTCTGGTTTTCTTGCATGCTTGAAAGCAGTTTCCCCTCCCAGTAAATTCTTTACTGCTGCTGTGGCGATAGCAGTTCTGGGCCATAAAGCGTTTACTGCAATCCCATCCTTTTTGAATTCTTCAGCCATACCAAGAACACACATACTCATACCGTATTTTGACATAGTATAGGCCACATGATGAGCAAACCATTTTGAGTCCATATTTAAAGGGGGTGATAGATTTAATATGTGAGGATTATCAGAATTCTTTAAATAAGGAATACATAACTTTGAGCATAAAAATGTTCCACGAACATTTACAGAAAACATGAGATCAAATCGTTTCATTGGAGTCTTTAGAGTAGGAGTCAAACTTATCGCACTTGCATCATTAATCAAGATATCGATCCCACCGAATTCTTTAATAGTTGCATCTATAGCGGTTTGGATTTGATCTTCAAATCGGATATCAGCAATGCATGGGATTGCCTTACCCCCAATAGAT
>JAUWNA010000344.1 GCA_030612905.1 Promethearchaeota archaeon | reverse complement strand
AAGATAGTGTATATTTCTTACATAAGAAGGTGCTTTTGTAAATGTTGCAAGTAATCTTGGAAGACTATTTTGTAAATCATTGGATACATTCAATTCGCTTTCTCTCTCAAAGCCTCTTATATCATAATCTTTTTCAAACTCCAAATATAGAGCTTTTCTGCAATTGATCTGACATTCTTTAAATTTTTTATTCTTATAAAAATTTTCAGCTTGCGTTAACAATTCCTTAACCTTATCGTTTTTCAACAATTCAAGAAACGAAATCGATTCATAATCTACCTTTAAAAATCTAGTGCTCAATTCCTGAAAAAATGTTTTTACCTGAATTACAAATTCTTTACAATCATCATAATTTGGTGGGGAAAATCCTAAGTGCTTTATATTAACTCTTTGGGTATTTAAATTTAACATTTGCCTTTTTAGTGGTATTGCTTCTTTTACTTCTTTTTCAATTTTTGATAATAATCCAGGAAAACTAGCTTTGCCATCTAATGATATAATTAATTGTTCACAGACAGCCAATAAAAATATTTCTACTGAATCTTGTAATAATATAACACCAGTTCCAATTTTTTCGATATTATACTGGGATTTAAAGCATTCATTTCCTAAATCATATAACATTTTAGACATTTGTATCTTTTTTACAACACTCTGCTCTAATTCCATAAATTTTCCCTATAAACATATTTAAAAATCTAAAGTCTTATCACAATATTAATTTTTAATTATACTCTTTTACATAGAATCAAATTTTTATTTTTTAATTATTTGCTGAATTAACTTTTTAAACTTTTTATTATTTATTATACTACAAATCTTCTTAAAATCACTTTTTTATAAAAACATTTAATTAGAATTCAAAAAAAATTATGTCAAATGTTGTGACTTAATCCTTCTTACTCCTTAGTTATTTCGCAATATGAATCAAATCAATTAAAATTCGGATAGATTTCTTCTAAATATATTGGCTACTATTTATCGGAGTTAAATCTAAATGTTAACAAGTTAAATTTATTTATCTTTTAAAAAATATAATTCACTACATATTCTACATTTTAAATACATCACAAGTTATAAAAATCATTCTTTATATTGAGCTATGTAGGCAAAGAAGCAGGTTATACAGGGTCCTTCCCTACTCTCTTTCTATAATAATTCATTAGCTCAATTTCTTTCTTGGGCAACGCTTTCTTGAAATGCGGCCAATAATCAGGCTGATCTTCAGGCATGTTTACAAAAGGACTATTTTCAATGACTAAATCTATGAGCTTTTCAATATCCGTTCGTGTGTCTGATCCGGCACTAGGTATTACATTTGGACTGTAGTCAAGTAAAAATAACTCACGCCCATGACTGAAGCACAACAAATCAAATAACTTGCCAATAGTGTTTCCATATTCCTTCAAATTTGGAAACGGCAAATAATTATCACTAATTAAGGAAGGTGATTCTTTCACAATCCATTTACGTTGGAAATGTCCAAATCGATTATGCCTTAAAATCGATACTTTATCATGTATTTTATCAATGCGGGAATCATAATTAGATTTACCTATAAGTGCAGCAAATTCATTCCTCAAACTATCATCTCGCAAATTATCTCGAATACGATCCCTAAGTATACGCATATTTAGTGTCACATCGCTTGGATCGACTAATCTCCACAATATCATGACATTAGTTTCGAACATGCTTGCAAAAACAAGGTGCCAAAAATTATTAGTAGTAGTACCAAGCAAACCAAAATCAACATTCATGATTTTTTCCATAATATAGATATTGCTATTGAATTGAGTTAATTGCCAGTGTATTGGATTCATTTCTTTTTCATATTGACTGAGCCAAGCAGGAAGAATGACTTCTTTCGGATCACGATCTTCTATTCCCACGATATTTCCTCTCTTTTTCGCATAACTATTAATTAAAATAGTAATTATTTAAAATTAATCAAATAGTGACATCCTATTGTTTTCTATGGCTTAGCTTCCCCTTTTGCGAGTTCTTTCTTTGGGACGTCTATCTATAATAATACCTAAAGACTCAACCATCCGATTAAGAAATTCCTCAGGCTCTATAGGTTTTCCGCCAAAAGTTACCGAATTATTGACTTGGCACACCTTCCCTATTTATCTAATTTAAAAGTAAAATATTAATTATCTAAGAAAATGGGATGTGTCCCTATTTATTTTAAGGAACTGTTGTCCTTTGTCATATTTTCAGTTAGAACAATGCTTCTAATCTCAATTTCATCTAAGCAATTTTCTAGTAATATATCAAGTGAATGAAATCCTAAAAACCATAGCCCTGCTGCAAATTTTAATGGATCTATGTCGGTATTCTTACATTTTTTGATAAGATATTGCTTAATTTCTTCGATACCTTTATCATTGCAACCTAATTTACGAGCTATTTTACTTACCCAAGTATCTACAGGGAATGCCCATTCGTAATCTTTGTTTACTATTCCCAAGTTTATTAATCCAACATCCCTAATGGTGAAAGTCGCTATTTTATCTGAAATAGCTCTCATCTTCGTTAACTTTTCATACGCCGCTTTCACTCCAGAATTAACTATCACATTTCTTAGATAATTGTAAATATTCTTTTTATCATCTGAAACAAACTTCAAAACATCTAAAACCATCATTACATCCTCATCATTTCCCAAGAACAACTTTTTATTGTAAGTTTCACGGTCCCATTTTACTTCAATATTTTTTGGAGTGATTAAGAGTGATATAATTGGATTACTTTCTGCGACCTCCTTCCTGAAATCGCTATGTTTAATGCTGTTTCCTCTACCAATTTTGTTTTCTTTTTTGAATTTCAAAATACACTCTTTATTAAAATACCTCTTCTGTTCTTTAATTTTCTCATAAAATCTATCTAGGTCTTGGTTAGATATAGGAAAATAATTTTCTAAAGTCCTGATAGTAAAATAATAGTATTCATTAGATAATTCATCACGCCTTCCCCTCATAAACGAATGACTAAAAAAGAATTTTAGTGCTTCCCACCAGCTATCCTGTAACCTTTTATTATTCCAAGAATCAAGATATCTTCTACAATATCTTTCCCCAAGCCGTTCAATGTTTTTTATTAAGTTATTATGGCTTTTCATATTCCAATCACCTGTGCGTTATCTTGGCAAATTTAAAATAACCAAGCTATTTAGTTTAAATAAATTAACATAGGGGTACATCCTATTTTTTCTATGGTTTAGCTTTCCATTTTACGAGGTCTTCCTTTAGGACGTCTATCTATAATAATAATTAAAATCTCAATCATTCGGTTAAGAACCCCTCAGATTCTATAGTTTTTCCGTGAAAAGTTATCGAATTATTGACTTGGTACACCTTCCTTATTTATCTAATTTAAAAGTAAAATATTAATTGTCTAAGAAAATG
>JAUWNA010000282.1 GCA_030612905.1 Promethearchaeota archaeon | reverse complement strand
CTAATTCAACCTGAACACGCAGCTAATATCGGTTCTCTATCCCGAGTAATGAAAAATTTTAATTTTAAAAGATTAGTAATTTTTAACCCCATCGAAAAAATAGATGATATTAAAAGCTATAAAACTCAAGGGTACGCAATGCACGGTAAAGATGTCTTGTTTAACTCTGAAATTATAACTATCAATGACAAAAAAGATTATTTAACCAAATATAAAGAATTAATGGAGCGATTTGATTTAGTAATCGCTACTACGGCAAAAGGAAAACATTTTAGGAACATCAGGAGGCTCTCTATCTTCCCAAACGATTTAACTTTACCCATCTCTGAGAATCCACTACAAATTGCTTTAGTTTTTGGAAAAGAATCGCATGGACTAACGAACGAAGAGATCGAAGTCGCGGATATCTTGTTGAGGGTCCCTACTAGCAATTATTATCCTACATTAAACCTTTCTCATGCGTGTGGTATTATTTTATACGAGATTTTCAAAAAAATTAATATTATTAATATCGGTAGGGGAGAGAAACCCGTTTTGTTAGCGAATAAGAACGAGAAGCAAGTGCTTTACGATATTATCAATCAATTAATTACTAAGCTGAAAATTCGCACACATAAAAAGGAGAACGTTTTCTTCGCATTTAAAAATGTTTTTGAAAGGGCATTTGTATCTAGGAAAGAAATAAGCCTTATTTTAAGCGTTTTCTCAAAATTAGATTCGCTAATAAAAAAGAGAAAAATATATAAAAATTAAAGTTTCTATAAAGCCCTATAGTATCGCGGCTTTCTGTTAGAATTTACTCGTATTTTATCGGGCATATCATTCACAATTCGTCTAATAACTTTGGCGAGAGCATTATGGGTCTCATAACCCATAGCACTTGCCCATTCACTGGCTGTAGAAACGCCTAATTCCTTCAATTTATCTAAACACATTTGTTCATAAGTTCTGGGAATCACTTTTTTTAATTTTAACGTTTTTTCCTACCTCCTATTTAGTTATCTTATATTTTTATTTATCAAAAATTGCGAAAATCTTTATCCTACCGCAATCTGCTTTTTTCTAAACTAAATTTTCTTATCGAATAAAAATTAGAAGAAGGGCTATTTAAAGAATGATGTCGTCCATTTGGAATAGATTACATGTTTTATGTAATAGGATTTAAATTAACCAATTAAGTTCTTCAATAACTGATGTCGTTGATCGATTGGTATAAATTAGTCCTTTTTGACAAATTAGTAATATAAATTAAAGCAGACGATTTTCAGATTACCAATGATTTTAACTAGCATAGGAAATTTTTAATGTAGGAAAAGATAGGAAATATTAAACTATCTAAAGAACTATTAGTTTTTATATTTTGATAAGAATAGTTTTACAAATTATACTTCAAAAAATGTTTTAAATTAAAATTTATGTCTCAGAAAAAAAGTCCAGCTGAGGAATTCGTATTTGAATTTTATGACGACGATTACGCTGAATCATTAGAAAAAAAGGAACCCGAGGTTATTGAGAAATATAAAGATATCGATTTCAAAGGTGATTTAAACGAAGAGCAACTCGAGATTATTAACAACATTAAAGGACCTATGTTAATATTAGCGGGAGCGGGTTCAGGGAAAACCAGAACCATCGTTTAATCGGTTCCTAAATTATTAGTGTCTGGAGTAAAACCTAGCGAGATAATGCTAGTCACTTTTACAAATAAAGCCGCTAAAGAAATGATTAAACGGGTGGAGGCTTTATTAGGTAAGCGTCCTAAAGGTATATGGGCGGGGACATTTCACTCCATGGGAAATCGATTTTTAAGAAAATACGCAAAAACGCTAGGTCTTAAGCCAAACTTTACGATTATGGACCAAACGGATGCTAAAGGTTTGATGAAACTAGCGATTAACCAAGCAAATATAAAAGAGTTGGAAGAAAGGTTTCCAAGTTCCGTAGTTGCAAAAAATATTTTATCTTTTTCTATTAATTGTAACAAATCCATTCGCGAAGTCATACTTTGGAAGTATCCTCAATTTGACAACGATAAAATTATTACGAAGTTAAAAGAAGTGCTTAACATCTACAAAACTAAAAAAGCACGCGATAATTTAGTAGATTTCGACGATTTATTAATTTTCTGGAATAGGTTATTAGACGAAAGGATGGTTGCTAAATCAATTGCTCAACGCATTAAATATGTATTAGTAGATGAGTATCAAGATACTAACTACATTCAAGACGAAATTATTAGCAAAATCGTAAAACAAAATGCAAATCAAAATGTAATGGCCGTAGGAGATGACGCCCAGAGTATTTACGCGTTTCGAGGGGCTAACTTTGAAAATATATTAAATTTTGAAAAGAAATATAAGAATTGTAAAAAATACGTTATAACTTATAACTACAGGAGCGTCCCTCAAATTCTCGACTTGGCGAACGATTCGATAAAACATAACAAAAAGCAGCACAAGAAAAACATGAAACCCGCTCGCCTTGAAGGGGAGACGCCATATCAAGTGAATGTAGGAGACGAATGGACCAAGCCCGTTTTATAACTAGTCAAATCTTAAAATTACGCACTGATGATTATAAATTTTCTGAAATGGCGGTTCTCTGTCGTGCTAGTTTTCATTTGTTACAGATCGAATTAGAACTACAAGCTAAAAACATTCCATACGAAGTGCGAGCGGGAATTGCATTTTTTGAAAAAGCTCACATCAAAGATTTATTAGCTCATTTGCGTATCATTGAAAACCCTTACGACGAAATTGCATGGTCGCGCGTTTTTTCTATAATTCCTGGGATTGGGAGCGCATCAGCAGAAAGAATATTTAAAGCAATATCAAGCACCAGTAACCCTCTCGTAACATTACTAAATAAATCTTTTTTCACTACAAAAATGAAAGGTGCTCGAATTCCTGAAAAGGGAAGGAAATCGCTAATCTTACACTTAAAAAACTTAATTAATTTTACTTCTCAAGACGCTCCAGAAAAAATCATAAAAAGTTTAGTGAAAGTCTTAGAGGATCATACTCGATCTAAATACGAAAATTGGCAAGAAAGAATCGATGATTTGACTCAACTTGGAGTATACGCTCAAAAATATTCAACAATTCGAAGACTTTTAGAAACACTTAGTTTAAACGTGTCTTCTCTTGAATCCAAAACCGTTCGAATGGGTATTCAATCAGAAGACGAAAAACCGTTAGTACTTTCTACGATTCACCGAGCTAAAGGTCTTGAATGGCGAGTAGTGTTTATTACTATGTTGTGTGAAGACTTTTTTCCTTCAAGTCGAGTTGTAGGAGACGCAGATGCCTACGAGGAAGAACGGAGAGTTTTTTATGTTGCCATAACCAGAGCGAAAGACCAATTGTATTTGGTATCTCCCTCTATGGTTAGAACATATAGAGGTTCTCAAACGAGTAGATTATCACAGTTTATAACTGAACTTAAACCAAATGTGTATCAGAAATCCTCGGTTCAATTTAAACTTACAAATAAAAAAGTCAAAAGAAAAACTAAAGAAAAAAAATCAAATTTTACAAGCGCTCTCGACCTTTATGAAAAGTAAGCCCATTTTTAAAAAATCTTAAAAAAATCAAAAGCTTTAACGCTAAATTCTAGTCAGATTTCGAATACTATCCAATTTGGCATTAATTATAAAAAAGAGGTCATTTTAGTTCAAATAAAACCTTATTACAATAAATATGTATTAGTAGTATGACTTACTGTAATCGTATCCACAAAATCCGTGAGTAGATTTAAAACAAAAAGATATATATAGCCTATTATGGTATTTTTAATTAACCATGTCTCAATCGTATAAAAACTTTATCGCAAAGTATAAAATCGACGATTTTAAAACGAAATTACAGCTTACTGGACGCACAAAAATAGATTTCTATAACGATATTGACAAATTATTAAAAAGCATGTGTAACATTTTCGATAAACTTTCAAATATTGCGCCTATGAGGGGTGCACAGGTATTA
>JAUWNA010000537.1 GCA_030612905.1 Promethearchaeota archaeon | reverse complement strand
AATCCGGCTTCTCTTCATTGCGATGGAGATATTGCTACAGATATTTTAGAGACATCACGAGAAAAAATTGCAAAGTTTGTGAATGCTCCTAATCCATCTGACATACTATTTACTTCTGGAGCGACCGAATCAAATAACTTGGCTTTAATAGGAGCCGCTATGAGACAGAAGAAAAAAGGGAACCATATAATTATTTCTGAAATCGAACATATATCTATCTTAAACCTTGGGAAATATTTAGAAAGACAAGGTTTTAGAGTAAGCAGAGTTTCTGTAGATCGATTTGGTATCATTAAATTAGATAAACTTGAAAAGCTAATAACAGATGAGACAATTTTGATATCAATATCAACGGCTAGTAACGAAGTTGGCTCCCTTCAACCTACTGCTGAAATTAGTAGAATTGCAAGAGAAAAAGGGATATTGTTTCATACTGATGCTGTTGCTAGTGAAAGCGTAATTCCAATTGATGTTCAAAAAGTTCCTATAGATTTAATAACATTATCATCAAATGATATTTACGGACCAAGAGGGGTTGGTGCGTTATACTTAAAAAAGGGAGTACGAGTTAACCCTATAATAATTGGTGGCGGTCAAGAAAGAGGTATGAGGTCAGGTTCAGAAAATATACCCGGCATCGTTGGGTTTGCTAAAGCCGCAGAAATTTTGAAAGAAGAAATGCCCAAAGAATCAGAAAATTTAAAAAAGTTAAGAGATAAACTTATTAAGAATATCTTGGAAACAATTCCTAAATCGCATTTAAACGGACATCCCGAGAAAAGACTTCCTCACAACGCACATTTTCGATTTGATTACATCGAAGGGGAATCGTTGATATTAACGCTAAAAGAACACAATATTGCTGCTGCTACAGGCTCAGCTTGTAGTTCAAAAACATTAGAGGCATCTCACACGTTAATTGCAATGGGTCTTTTGCACGAAGAAGCACACGGTAGCCTACTGGTTTCTTTAGGTAGAACTACTCGCGAATCCGATGTTGATAAGCTTATAGAAGTTTTACCAAACGAGGTAAAAAGATTGAGAAAGTTATCTCCATTAACGCCTCCAGAATTAATAAAAAAATATAATGAGGTAAAATAATAAAATGAAATCTACTACATATTCAGACAAAGTATTAGAGCACTTCAAAAATCCAAGGAATGTAGGTGAGATTGAAGATGCTGACGGGATCGGCCGAGTGGGGAACCCTGTTTGTGGAGATCTTATGTGGATCTACCTCAAGATTGCCAAAAATGAAAAAGATGAAGAAATAATCGAGGATATTAAATTCAAAACGTTCGGTTGTGGTTCAGCTGTTTCTACATCATCAATGATTACTGAGATGGCAAAGGGTATGACTCTTGACGAAGCGTATAAAATCACGCGACAAAATGTTGCTGACGAATTAGATGGACTCCCCCCTATAAAAATGCATTGCTCTAATCTAGCTGCTGATGCTTTAAAGGCCGCAATCGACAATTATCGTTTAGGTACAGAACCAGAAATAGAGATCGTTACGTCTTGTCAATTAGATGTAAGGATAATACTCGGAATTGAAGACTTTCTTGGGAAAGGAGTCTATAAAGAAGTACCCGCGGATTTAGAAGAGTTTAGAGAAAAAAGAATTCTCATAGTCGATTCGGGAGACGAATCGTTAGAGCTCGCACTTAAACTGACAGAATATACTGGAAGAGTAATTGTTGTAACTTCAGCAAAATCAGTTCCTGGCAATGTTGAATTGAGGAAAAAATTGAAGTATTCAGATGTAAAACTATTACAAGAATCAGAATTGATTGAAATCAAAGGAGAGCTCGATGAAGTAGAAAAAATTGTTATCCATGATTTCGATGAGGACGAGAATTACGAGCTATTCGTTGATGTAGTAATAGTTTTATATTATCGATTATAATTTTTTTTATTCTAATTCTCTTATTTTTCATAATTTATAATAAAGAGGTTTAAAAAGCACAATTAATTCTATTTTTTTAAAGTAGTGATATAGTGCATCACGAGCGCACAACTAAAAATAAATAAAAAGATGATGA
>JAUWNA010000439.1 GCA_030612905.1 Promethearchaeota archaeon | reverse complement strand
TTCTCTTTAAGGAAATAACCTTTTGTCGCAAAAATTTCTAAGATTAAGTATAATCCTATAATCAATATTATTAATTGAATATTAAATGGCAAAGGAACAAACCAAAAAACAATTGTCGCAAAAATCCCAGTAGAGTTAATTAAAAAAATGTATTTAACATATCTCTTTGGGCAAAAGTTTGCTTTCTGCTCAAAATATGAGATGACGATCAAAAATAGTAGCGAGAATAGGATAAGCATCGGAAAAGTTATGAGATACGAGATTAAAATAAGAAACCCTAAAATTAAAAGTGACAAAATCAGATTCAACTTCTGATATTTACTTAACTCTTCAGGCGAACTATCCTCAACTTTATCAGCTTTCATTCTTGGGTAACCTCATAAGAATTTTTTTATAATAAAAAGCGAGATATACTCTAATTTTCAAATAAATTAGAAAGATCATCGTGGATAAAAAGAATGCATTTATTAATTCAGTGATCGTGTGAGTTATCCCAGTAAAGATATAAACTCCAATAATATCAAAAGGCATTTGGATTAACAAAACGAAAATTAAGCTAATAATTGAAACTGTGTATTTTTTATGATAGATAATCAATTCTTTTAAAAATATTTTATTCTCTTTGACTGAATCCTTAATTATTTTGCGTATTTTTTTAGTAGATACTAATGTGATGAAATAAAAAAAAGCATTTGTTATAAGTGCGAATAACCATGAAATCTTAGTATTAAATAGGAAGGAGAGAAATAAAATATGAATAATAAAATTTAAGATTACGATAATGTTGTAAAGCTGTTTGGATGCTAAAGAAAAGCTAATTGAGTGCTTGAATTCGCCTATAGAGGTGTTAAAGAAGTCTATAGGTTTGAAATAGTAATAGTAAAAAACTATTAAATAGAGCACGCAAAAAGAAATTAAAGGTAATAATTCAAAAGAGTAATCTGGAGGAGTAATATATACGAAAATGGGGGTTACAATTAAAGAAAAGATTGTTATTAAGAATAAAATATGAATCCTTGATGTAGGATTGTTTGTTTGATTAAGGAATACGGGATCATTTCTATATTTATCATAAAATTTATAAAAAAATAGTAATGAAAAAATAAATGTGAGCACAGAAAATCCTAAAGAAATAAATTGGTCAAAATTGCTTAAAAATAGAAATATAAAATAACCTAATGCGGTAATACCTGAAGGAACAATTAATAAATACCAACAAAACCACCACACTTTCCAAAGAAAGTTTGTAGCTTTTTCATATTTAATTTCAGATTTTTTTACAACATTAGACTTCATGAGCTAGCATAAGGTGATACTCATAAAAAAATGTATGCATATTATTTACCGGTAAATTCTACATTTTACTCGTAAAGCTCTAAAAATAGGTGTAAGTCATGTGTTTCACGCTCTAGCACCATATATGAAATAAAGATATTGATATTTCTATAAAAAAAAAGAATGAATGATTAATCTTCTTTTAAATAATTATTAGAAAAAGGAAGAATATATGTTTCACTTCAATTTTGTTTAATAAACCGTGTCAATTCTTTTGCATGATTATCTAAAATAATCATAGTAATTACTGTTAGATTTTATTTCGGTAAAGATCTTTTCCGCAATTTCAAAACTTCCCACATTTGGATCAACAGCTAAGCTTGTTATTGCTATATCTTTTGACTTCTTTAAAATGGCTTCAACGCATAAATCTTGAATAGTCGCTTCAATTCTAAGTATTGCAGCAATGTTTTTTGGCAACATCCCCCATTTGACTCCATGTATGCCATTTTTATCCACCGTAACTGGACATTCGACAACGAGGTCTTGAGGTAAATTTTCAATGATCCCGTCATTAGGAATGTTTACAGCACTCTCATAAGACTTTTCATCGGTAATTATTGCTTCAATAATAGGGATTGCCCTTTCTCCAGAAGTCCCTTTAGCAAGCATTCCTTTCTTAAGGTACCTCCCTTCTTTAAGGCGTTTGTAGTTTCTTAGAACGCGTCTATTAATCCTTTCACCGTGTTTATCAGTATTATCAATCCAATCAATCATATCTTGTGTTTCAGTGAACTCTTCTCCGAATTGTAAATATTCACCGAGATGATTATCACCTACATAGGGAAAATAACTAAATCTTTTATAAACCTCAAAAGTTAAGGTAGAAAATTCAAACCTATCTTCGCGTTGTTTAAAGTACTCCCTTGCCTTACTATTAAATTCTGGCATTAAATCTTTACCGCTAGCTAATTCCTCGAGCCCCATTAAAAACCCAAAATGATTTAATCCATACGGCTTTAACTTCAAATTATCCAATTTCTTTTTCACCATTCGAGGTATGTGATAATTAAGAAATCCGATTTGATGGCAAAGTCCTACAAACTTAAGATTTGGAGCCGTTCTTTTGATTGCTAAGCATACCCTAGCCATGGGGTTTGAAAAGTTAATGAAAAATGCATCGGGAGATATTTCCTCAACATCTTTCACAATTTCTACTATTGGAGGAATAATCCTAAATGCATGCATAGTCCCTCCAGGGCCACCACACTCTCCTAATATCTGAGTAGACCCATACTTCCTAGGAATCTCGTAATCTTTTCTCCACAATTTAAAACGATCTCCAACTTCGATAGAACTAATAACGAAATCTGCTCCTTTCAAAGCTTTTTTGCGGTTTGTGGTGTGTTCAACATTGAATTTATTATTATGGATCTTATTTTCAGCTTCTATTAACTCAAAAATGATTTCTAAGTG
>JAUWNA010000508.1 GCA_030612905.1 Promethearchaeota archaeon | reverse complement strand
ATTGGTCATGGCAACCCAACGAATGTCAGTTCTATTTCCATTTTCTTGTGGTCTAATATAGGGATGGATCAAATCTTTTACAAAATCCGAATAGATCCCAACAGCCGCTCCAGTCTTTCTATCTAGCATGGTTTCGTGAGGACCTCTACCAAACCAAGTCATTCTATTAAACTCTCCCGAAATAGCCATCTGCATACCAAACCTAATCATGTTTTTACTTGGAGTGAACTTATTTTCAATTAAGATATCTCCATTTCCATAAATCGTATATGTTGTATCAAGTGGTTTTTCAGCGTTAATTACTTGAGATTTGACGTAAACGCGAATGGTTTTAGAGTTTATTTTTTCATAATTAATATTTTTTATAGTTCTTGCTTCACTTGCTTTTTTCCAAGTTTTATCGATACCTGTAACTTTTACATCAGTAAAATCTACAAAACCTAGTTCGTTATCCGTTGGAGCTCTCCAAAAATTAGGGATCAAAGGCTTTGAAATTATATCTAAATTTCTAAAAGATAAATGTTCAATTGCTCCTGTTATCTTTCCGAGTTTAACCTTAAAAGTTTCTCCCTCGATTATAAAACAATCTTTCAATTCTTCTATTTCAACATCGTCTAATTCGTTAAATTTTACTTCTGTTGATATTGGGACATTGTAAGGGATTTTAAATTGGTCCCAAGCAAGAATATAACCTTTCTTTGCCCACAGTGAGTCTTTAGCAAGAATAGAAACGATCTTTAAATGATATTCTGTATTTGATCTGATTTCAGGGGTCTTAAATGGAATTCTTACTTCTTTTAATCTTCCAGGTTCTACTTGAAACCGATCTAAAAAGCCTTCTTGTATCTTTGCGCCATTTGCAGTTACTTCCCATTTAATCTCGACGAAATCGATGTGAATAAAATTATATTTGTTGTGAATCTTAACTTTGCCCTCCAATAGGTTTAATGGCAAAACATCGATATTTTGATATACTTTTTTAACCTCATACAAAGCTGGGTTAGGTTTTCGATCAGGCATCACAATTCCATTAATACAAAAGTTACGATCATTTGGTTCGTCCCCAAAATCACCTCCATAAGCCCAAAATTCTTTCCCATCTTCACTAACCTTGCGCAACCCTTGATCAATAAAATCCCATATAAAACCTCCAATACAATTGTCATATTTCTCAAATACCTCCATAAATTCCTGAAAGTTTCCCAAACTATTTCCCATAGCATGAGCGTATTCGCATAACACAATTGGCATTAATTTTCCATGTTTTAGATTTCGCTTCGCTTTTCTTTCGAGGTTTTTGGGTGAAAGATACATAAAGCTTTTCATATCTGGTATTTCATGATTATAGTCGCCTTCATAATGAATAGGTCGGGTATCGTCAATTTTAATCGTTGCGAGATTCATTTCTACAAAATTAGTTCCTATTCCCGCTTCGTTACCAAGAGACCATATTATAACGCAAGGGTGGTTTTTATCTCTTTCAACCATACTAACCATTCTATCTACGCACGCGTCTGTCCACTCAGGATCGTTTCCAGGCAGAATTTCTCGTAATTCATGTGATTCTAAATTACATTCGTCTACAACATAAATTCCATACTCATCACACAATTCATACCACTTTGGATGATTTGGATAATGACAAGTCCGAACTGCGTTTATATTATTTTGTTTCATTAATATAATATCTTGAACCATCCTTGTATAAGAAATGGCTCGTCCTTCGTCGGGATCGTGCTCATGTCTGTTTACACCTTTAAGAATAATAGATTTTCCATTGATAAGTAAGCTGCCACTATTATTGATTTCAACCTTTCTAAAACCAATTTTGCAATGTTCTACTTCAACAATATCTTTTTTCATATTTTTCAATGTTAAAATTAAGTCATAAAGATTAGGCGTTTCTCCCGTCCATTTCTTAGGATTTTGAATCTCGGCTTGTAATTCTATTACGGATTCGCCATCAGATTTTATACCAAAAGTCTCACTCATAAGAATTTCGGGACCAATAAAATGCTTTTCTGTATCTAATAACGCAACTTCCACATTAAACTGGTCCACATCACTTTCTCCATAATTAGAGACCTTTACTCTAACTTTTAATAAAGCATCTTTATATTTTTCATCTAGTTCACATCGAGTAAAGAAGTCTCTGATATGAACTTTTGGTGTTGAGAAAAGAAAAACCTCTCTATATATACCACTAAATCTCCACATATCTTGATCTTCTAA
>JAUWNA010000460.1 GCA_030612905.1 Promethearchaeota archaeon | reverse complement strand
CATCAATGAGCGATAAATGTATCCTGCAAGGCGTAGTAATCCGAATTTTCATTTTAAACTTTTTTTAAATTGAATTTAATACTAAGAATAAGAATTTCTAAAGTAATTTAAATTTAATATAACCTCCAAATTATGTGAATCCGCAAAATTAAGTGTTTTTCAATTTTTGCAAGTTTTAAAAATAAAGATAATTGATTAATTCGCACTTAATCGATTATCTAAAGCCTTATAAAGGAGGATTCACTAATTTTATTAGTTTAATTCTATTTATTTTTACTATAATTCTCTCATTTCATAAAATATTTACCCTAAAGCTTAAATATCTGAAAAATAATAGATATATTAATGAATAACTTCTTAGCAATAAATATATTACCCATAACACAAATTCAAGCTGAAATTGTGGATTATTCTCCCGAGTTAGCCTCATTTTGCGAGTTGCTGGAGGAAAAACTCGAGGGCAGAAATCCTAAAGAGGGATCTGAAGGCTCCATTGACGAATTCATTTTATGTCCAAGAAATTAATCCGTAAAAAAACGAGATATGGAGAAAACATGATATTCCATTGACTAAAAATGGCACGAATGATAGGACGGTCTATACTGGTAATGGACGCGTTTTTAAAACTTTTAAAATTCAGCGATATCGATGTAGGGAATGCGGAGAATACACACCTAATTACGGCGATTTTATTCCCGAAAACGCAAATTACCAAGAAGAAGTCAAGGCTAAAGCGAGGCAGTTCCTATATTTAGGGAATACGCCGGGCGAGGTGGTAAAAATCTTTCAAAAAATCGGTAGAGTGGTCCCTTCGGAATCATCCGTTAGGAATTGGGTCAAAGACGCTTCAGAAGAAATCCATGATGTCGTTAAAAATGTTAAACTCCCAACTTCCGGCTATTTCGGATACGATGAAATTTTCTTAAGGACGAACAAGAAGAAAGCTTATGCCCTAAACATGGTGGATCTGGAAAACGATTTTTACGTGAATGCTCAGTTTTCGCAGGATAGGAAAAATAAAAGTATAATTCAATCTTTTCGAAGTGCCATGCGCGGAGGAAAAATGAAAATGAAGGGGATTGTATTTGATGGTGCGAAGAATTATGGGAGCATCTTTAAGAAGCGCGGTTTTACTCGCGTGCACACTCAACGCTGTCAACCGCATTACAAAAAGAATCTCAACGAGGCTATTTACGAGGCAGCAGGTCTTGGGAAACAGTTAAAAAAAGACTTGCCCGAGCCTTATAGCGAGTTGAAGAAGGCTCTTTTTGCCGTTTTTAACCGTTCTACGCTGGCTCGTGCCGAGAGGCAATTGGCTTTAGCTGAATGGCGTTTTTACGGTAAGATTTCAGAAAATGTTGATAAGATAATCGATGACTTTTATCATCTTTTTCCAATTTTATTTAGGCATCATGTGGATAGGCGTTTAACAAGAACTAATAACGCAACAGAGCGAATGAACTTAGCTCTCGAGAAATATCCTTCGTTAAAAAAGCACATGAAAACAGGAGCCGGTGTAGACATGATCTTGGACGGAATGGTATTTCTTCACAATTTTGAAATGTTTCAAGCATATATTCTTAAAACTAAATCGAAGATCTCAGAGTTGGAACAAAATATCGCGGCTTTCCCGGATGACAATGAATTAAAGTCCTTAAAGCGGGGGCTAAAAATCCACCTCAGTTGGGTTAGAAAGGATTTTGGAAAGTTCAAGGAAGTTTATTTGAGATATTTCAAATTGAGTCACGAAGTTTTTATTGTCGAGTGAATTAAATAACACGAAATATTGTGTATTCACAATATTATTATTGATATAATTCTTTTATTAATAATCTTGTTTTCTTAACAAATTAGTAAGAACCACAATAAAACTAATAATAAATTAAAGAAATTTTCTCTCAATTCATAAAAAAATAAAATTAAAATTTAAAATCTTTTTGCCACTTTTTATATCCTAATTGCCAAAGCTTCAACCGCGGCTTGTTTACTTTATTGTCCAGCTCAATTTCAGGTTGAGGATTATCCATTATCTCTCGATATCGGGTGTAATACTCGTCAGCAGTAGGATTCCCTTCAATTAACTTTAAAATTGCTTTTTCCGTGAAGTATAAAATTAAATCGGGTTTAAGATCTAGCTTTTCTTTTGTCATTTCCAAGGAATTATCGTCTTTCTTGTATAAAAAATAGTGTAATTTGATAGAGTCATTATCAGTGGAATTTTCCATGATTTGATATTCCCAACACGCACTAACGCTGAGATGACGCATTAAATCAAGAGTATTTGGAAAGAATTTTCTTAATTCGGCATATAACTCCTCAGAATTCATCTAATAAGCACTTTTTTTAATTATTTAAGTTTTTCCAGATTCTTGGGAGTGCCATCGTAAATATATTTTCCATAAACTAATTCTTGGGGATAATACTTACATCCTGGAGGATATGCTGAATCTTTAATTCCACCTAATGAAACGGTGATGTCAGTAAGCATCGGTCTTGCGTTTATGTAGAGGTTTGCGGCTTCCAATTCGTTCTTAAAAATTTCAATATATTCCAAATTAGTTGTA
>JAUWNA010000416.1 GCA_030612905.1 Promethearchaeota archaeon | reverse complement strand
CCCTAAATTTGGTATGAACCTTGAAAAATGACCGAAACAATGGGCACCAATAACGGGCAATCTTTTATAGGAATACTTTTTAACATTTATAGCAATGAATAATGCTACTGTGTAAAACTCTTCCCTCGAAATCGTTAATTCTCTTGGAAAGCGTCCAATAGGGATTGCTATCTGGATTTGCCAAGCAATATTTCGATCTAATAATATTTTTTTTATCTTATCTAGTTCATTTAAATTAGTTTTACTTACTGCTGTAATAACACTGACTGGTAATTTTTCTTTTTTTAACCTATTAATCGCATTTAGTGTTTTTTCAAATGCCCCTGGAATCCCTCTAAGATAATCGTGGACTTTAGCCGACCCTCCATCTAAACTTAGCGATACGCAGTCAACTTTTAGGCTTTTTAATTTTTGAATGTTATCAATTAAAGTTAACCCGTTAGTAACAATTGATAATTCCAGCTTATTTTTTTTTATTTCTCTCGCAATTTCGTACCAGTCGTCTCTAATTAATGGTTCTCCTCCCATTAAAGCAACTCCTTTATAACCACAATCACGGATTTCCCTAACTAATTTTAAAGCTTCTTCGGTATTCAGTTCATCAGGACGAGCTTTTCCTGCTTTTGATCCACAATGAATGCAATTACTATTACACTTTAGTGTAATTTCCCATACCGCGCAAGAGGGTTTAATTCTTTGAGATATTAGAGATGTAATGCTTGGCATATCTTTAATTTGAATTCAATTTATTAAATTATAAGTTATTAAATAAATTATTAAATGTTTCCATCTAAAATGCATAACTGTTGAAAAATTGCTATATACCAGAAAGATTCTGTCATCATACTTGGAATTTGAAATAGACATAATCATGTTCTGTTATGTTTCAATATTTACAGCTTTATGTCATTGCGTTTAAATGCTGGAAAAGCGACTGATATTACAGATCAAACAAAGTTGGAAAGAGTTATGAACCAAAATATGTTTATAGAACATATTTTTGATAACATGGGTTACATATACAATTCAACCTTCTCCTATATGCAGTATCAAGATGGATTATTCTATGAAACTTGGAGTGTTGAAGGAATGGGTGCTTATCAATGGTATGTAGATCCTTCATCAAAGCTGATGTCTGGTGGCTCAATTTTTGGAGATGGCTGTCATACACCAGTATGGATTTTTACTGATGTTTCCCTTGGAGATACAATTCCTATAGCTGTTGCTGTAGAGGGAGACCATATTTTCAATGTGACAAGGGAATTTATATACGATCTTCCTAGCTTCGGACCTGTAGGAGTCTGGGAACTTGAAGATTTAACGATCCCGGGGGGTACAGTTTTATATGAAAAAAGCACTGGTCTACTCTTAAATGGAATATTCTTCGTTTATGGTGGTATGTATAACTATACATTTGAGTTTGTGGATACTAATGCTCAATTTGAGTATTTAACAGGTCCAGAGCCTTTTACTTTATCATCTGATGCGGAAGATCCCGATGACGATGGTACTTTTACGCTTTCATGGACTGAATCTATTGGGACTGAAAGTTATTCGGTTTATGAACATTCAAGCTTTATCACGGAGATTACCGAAGACTTGATCTTGTTAGCAGATGATATAACAGACCTGAATTTTCCATTAGAAGGGTATTCAGATGGAACTTATTATTTCATAGTGGTGGCACATAATGAATACGGAGATACGCTTTCAAATTGTATTCAAGTGGATGTGGATATCAAAATACCACCTACACTTTTATATGATACCATTCCTGATGAAGTCACGATGACTTACACCCGCACTCCTCAAATTATAGGCAGTTTTAGTGCTTACTCCTCTTCCAAAATCATCTCTGTTGGATGGCTAGGTGAGCCTGATCCAGGTTTTGCTTTAGTTACAACCTATAATGATGATGAAAATGGAGGCATATATCTAAGTGAAACGACAATAATGACTACTAATCAACTTGAATCAGGTATTCACTTACTCAATCTAAGAATCTGGGATGTTGATGGTGATTTTTATGATAAAAGTTTTGCAGTAATAGTATATCGCCAAGCACAGCTTAACCTTAGAGGTGAATTTGACTATCTTCTAAAAGAAAATGTAAAAATCTCCATCGTGGCACAAGCGTTTGATGTCGAGGATCAATTCTTATTAAATCCAATCGCAATTGAAGGAATGATTGTACACATAAAAATAGTTGATTACGATGGAAATGTCAAAGTGGAAGATACCATGACATATGATTCAAATGGCTTTTTCCATTGGGATTCAGTCCAGACTATAGCCAAATTGAAAGATATTTTTACAAAAGGTATTTATATTGTACAAGCTTGGATTGAATTCCCCCCTGAATCTTATTATTTGGGAGGAACGGATGTTATAGAATTTCATATTGACCCTCCAGCTGAGGATGAAGTAGATGTCTGGTTTTTCATAGAAGTAGTTGGTTTTAGTGGATTAATAGGTGTAGTACTAACATTAACTATCTTATTGAAACGAAAACGTAGTATTAAATAACATAATAGAAAAATAATACGCAAAATAATAATTAAAAATTGAGTAAATTTTAAATTTAAATCTTTTTATTTTTTTTTGTTATCTGAGGTTCCAATTCTTTCTGTTTATTACAAGTTAAAAAACATCGCCTATAAATTTAATTCTAATTCAACTTTCTAAATCTACGACCTATTGATTTACCCTATTTGGTAAAGCATTATGGGGGTAAAAAAAAGAAACGGAAGAGGGTAAAAAAGTGAAATAATTATATCATAGCTACGAAATAAAGTTAAATATACAATTTTCAATAATTTTTTTCTCGAAATTGGTAATGTTTCTAACCATTCAAAAATTTTGCCTGAGATAATCATTGTGGCATCTAACATCCCCATTATAAAAAAGTTTAA
>JAUWNA010000309.1 GCA_030612905.1 Promethearchaeota archaeon | reverse complement strand
AGAGATTCCTTCTATTTTTTCTTCAGCCATTAGTATTGCTTTATTAAAATTTTCAGTAATATCACCGAATATCTTTTCTTTATCTTCTGCTACTTTTGAGGTAAGACCATCAATATTTTCAAGGGCACTTTTTATTGAATTTTTCAATTTTGATATTACTTCAGGATCAACACCTGTTGGTTGAGTTCTTTTTTTTAACTCGTCAGAAAAGGCAACTTGGCTTACGCTGAGTTGGACATTGATATTATCAGAGATATCTTTTAATTTTGCGTTTATAACCTTATCAATCACTTGTTCAACAGTTTGGGAGATTACTCCGAGACGTAACTTCTGCAGATTTTGAGAGACAGTTGATTTAATGTTCTCAAATTCGTTCTTCAATTCGTTAACCTGTCCTTTAATGATTTGAGATGTCTTTATGTTAATATCTTCAAATTCTTTTTGAAGTCCTGCGATTTGAGGTGATTCCACAGCCGAATCAGCATATCCTTCGAGAATTGAGATCTCATCTGAGATCCCTCTAATTTGATCTATTACTGCTAATGTGCCATCAAGCTCTGTCTTCTGTGACTTCATTTGTGTTAGCATATTATCTTTTAATTCTTTCATTAACTCCGTAGGTATAGGTTTTCTTTCAACTTTAACTTCAACCGTTCCAGATTCTGATTCTAACTCTAACTGAGCAAATGATTTTTCTAGTTGGGCGGGAATGCTAACTTTAATGTCTGAGATATATTTGTGAAACTTTTGTAACTGGCTAACTAAGGCGGCGTATGGAGGAAGAGCGCTATAATGCGGTTTTGCTCCAATGATTTCCTTAAAAAGTCCCTTTTTAACAAATTTAGTCGCCATTTCTTGGCATTCAGCTTTAGGTTTTCCCGTTAAAATTGCCATTTCGCCGATACTAACAGCTTCACGACCCGTGATTCTGAAATACAATTCAATCTCGTCGTCAGAGAGATCAATTTCGCTCAAAACTTGTTTTGTAAGTTCTTTCGAATAGGAAACTTCTTCTTTTTGGAGTGTTTCCTTTATTTCAAAATTCTCGACTTCTAAATATTGATTAAAATAAACAATTAAATTATGTTCAGGGGATCCGTGTAAAGCTTCTTTTTTAATCGGAAATTTAGTAGTATCTTGGTATTCCTTCTTGGTAATTTTAAAAGGGATCTCTTCCAAACATAATTTACATGTATATGGTATCTCTACTTCATCATCATCTTTAAATAAATACAATTCTTTACTCCTCTCGTTTTAGTTAATTTGGTGATTTAAAAAGTGACTTTTTCTGGAAAGGATATTTCCAATAGGTTTAAGGCTTTTTTAGCGATTTCGTAAGTAATTTTTCCATCAGTATCCTCCTTTCTATAAGCTTCTCTGATTTTTGGTAGTAAATATTCTGGAAAAATTGTTAGTGGTTTGATGTCCGTAAGCAAACAAATCCAACTTCTTTTATTTTCGTCTTTAATTTCAGTAATCACATTTAATTTTTTCAGGTTGTCAAGCAAGATTTCTGTGACGGCAAACTCTGAAAAGATTTTTGGTATTTTATCTAGTGGATAATGGTTCGAACGCATTAAGACGAAGAAATCGTAAACATCAGGGTTAAGTAATATTGAAGCCAATTTTTTGGTATTTTCAAAAGGTTCTGCGAAGGGATCATAATTTGTGAAAAAGTCTGTAGACTTTTGCCTAAATAAAGGTAATAACTCGTTGTCTGTATCCTTAAAATGTTTTAAGAGACGCTCGTTTGGAACGCGGGCTAAAATTATGTCTTTGACTAAAAATAGATACTCTCCTTGATTTGTTATAACTCCAGTCTTTTTATCTTTCTCACCTTTTACCCAATCACGCCTTACTAAGTTCAATTCTATAAAGGGTCTAAGTAAAATATCAATATTAGCAGTAGGCTTCATTTTTTCAACTATTCTTTTCATATCTCTTTTTGAAATGGGTTGTTCTCTTAAAAATTCTAAGATTTTTAACCGTTCGTCGCTATTATAGATTAGAGCTACTTTTTGAAGTTTGTCTAATTGACTTAAACGCTCAATTTGAAATATGGTATACTTTAATTCGTTCATTAAACGGACGTTTACGTTGGAAACAAGATCCAATTGCCTTGTATTTACAGCTTTAGTTAATTTTTCAAAAATAGTGTCTAATCTTTTTGCCATATCTTTAATTAAATCCTCAAACAATTCTATTTCGTCGTCTAATTCAAATATAGACATCGCAAGATATTGAGTTCCATCAGCTAGCTGCTTGAAATAAGACAAAATTTTATAAGGCGTTTCTTTTAAGCGACCAGTATAGAAATTACTGAAGCCGTATTTCACGCCAAAAATGCCCGTTGTGTGTTGATAGAACGTGGCAAAGATATCGTTCTCTATGATTAGTTCTGAGAAGTCATCTTCTTTAAATTTGTCGTTCTTAAACACTAATTGAATTGGGCTAAATTCGGGATCTATTTCCCCTGTGGTTTCATTTTGATTCAATTTAAATTGAAATGTACAAATCGATTGTATCAATTTGGTTTGCCTCTAATTTTTTATAAGTAAATTAATTATATTAAAATATATATAATTATGTCTTAAGTAATTTATTAACTTAAATTTAATCAATTGAATTTTTAAAAATTCGTTATTTTAACAAAAAAAGAGGGTAATTTTTTATATGATAATTTTTTTAATACTTAAATAGGGAAGATTAGAAATATAATGAATATATTAGTAAAAAATTAATTTGGTGATAAAATTTGCTATTAAGGTCAAAAATAAAGAAAAGATTTGGAGTAATACTTTTAATTATAACAATTATGATTTTTATTGTGCTACCCCTTTCATTAATTATCAAATTTTCAGGTAATAATGAGCAATTAAATATTAAACCATCGGGTGAAACCCCCCACACAGATGTTCTTTGGCTTGATAATCCAAGATTCGAAGATCCGATTGAACCCATTTGGTTTTCCAATATTGAGGGAGATGAGTCAGATGTTGAAACTAGTGCAAGTCTAAATCAAGCAAATATAGTTATAGTAGGAGATTCGCGAGAAAAAGAAGTTCTCCTCAATACAGCAACTCAATCAAATTGGATGGCTTTTTTAAAGAGTGACTTGGAAATTGTACCTCAACGTGCTTCTGTTCCATTTTACGGAATAGATGATGATGGCGCATGGTGTAGTCATTGGTGGTGGGAAGGAGAAAGTGGTGGACAACCAAAAAATACCCCTCGTATGCATTGGAAAACAAATGTGAGCATGCCCGTTGATATGTCTGATTATATTATTACATCGCTATCATTTAGTGCAATAATTAATGCAAGCGTCGATCCAGACATTGATACTCCAACTGATGTATGGGCTAGACCAGGTGTATCAATAAATCAATTCGAAACTTATGATTACGCTCAATTCTATGTTGAAATTAGCACATTGGATATTGATGAGTTGAATACTTACAGAATTGCTTTTAATCAAACGCGTTTGCTAGGTAATGAAAATCTTCTATTATATGATATAGAAGGATTTATTGGAGCTTACGATGAGCAAGCAATAATTGACGCAGTAAATAATGTTTTAGCAGTAGATCCCGGTCATAATAATTTTACTATAGTTTTAGGAATTTATATGTATTGCGAAGATAATAATTCTGGTACGGATCGCGATCACTGGGACGATATGCGCTTTAAA
>JAUWNA010000165.1 GCA_030612905.1 Promethearchaeota archaeon | reverse complement strand
CCTTCTAATTCCTGTTCAATCGATGTATAACTATTTACGCCCAATACTGCGAAATCTTGCATGATTGTACCCGGCGAAACTATTGTGTGAGGTCCTACGACGCATGCCTTTCCAATCTTTACTTTTTTAATTAAGATTTTATCTTGATAGATTAAATGTGAAAAAATACAAATGTTCAATGAAGTCATCGTAAAATCACCAATCTCTATAAACAAAGGATCTACATATCCTTCATATAAAACCACACTTTTTCCAACCCGAGTACCGAAAAAGCGATAAGCAACAATATCAACCCAAGGCAATGGTAAAGCTCTTGCCAACCAAATTGGGAAATATGCCACCCAGAACCTTCTATGCATGTACTTCCAATCCTTACTACCTCTCTCAAAAATTCCCTCTCGAGGGGGAGAAAGTTTGTTCAGTAGCTTAAAAATACCAGCAGAAAATAGTATGATTGTAAATGTGAATAATAAAATATTACCATATATGTTTAGAGGAAGCAATAACCAATAATACCACTCAGCCTTTAACCCAAAAGAATAAAATTCGCTTCCAGTTAAAAGATAATATAAACTATTAATAAACCATAAGTTCACAAGAAATAAAACTATACCCCCAATAAACAATTGTACAATTATAATCAATGAAAAAGGGGTTTTGTAAACTCCAGATGTAGAAATAAAATCCATTTCAAATTTGGAATAATTATCTCTCTCCATTTTGCTCAATTCTAATCTAATAAGTTTTTATTATTATAATATATCAACCGTAAAATAAATAAATTTTACACAATTTTTACTTTAAAATATGGTTTTTTTTTATAAAAATAGATTTTTAAAACAAACCTATTATAGTAATTATAAATATAAAAAATTAATAACCAAAAAAATCAAAACTCATAAATAAAGTGAAAAGCAATGTCGATAGACTGGGCTAAAGCAGAAGAGAAACCTGATAAGAAGCAGGCCGTAGAAGGAAGGTTCTTATTAGACTTAAGAGCGAAAGTTAACGATTTAGAAAAACAACTTAGCGAAACTAAAATTGATTTGACTAAAAGTCAGAGTGATCTTAAAGCTACTCGGGGGAAACTCGAAGTTACTACAAATGATCTTAATAATACTAAATCTACGCTCGATAGCACCAAAAATGAGTTAAATGAAACTAAATCGATATTAGAACAAGTTAACGGCAAACTCGAAGACAAAATACAAAATGTAAATAATTTGAATTCTGAAATTGAAGGCTTGAAATCTAATCTCGAAAACGCAAATAGTAAAGCAAGCGAACTTGAAGCGAAATTAGAAAGTAAAGGGCAAGAATTTGAAGCAACTATCTCGAGTTTATCTTCAGAGCTAGACGCCTCTAAAGCTAAAATAAATGGGTTGCAGGACCAATTAGCCGAGATTCAAAATTCAAGTTCAGAAAACCAAGTAAAAATTGATAACCTAACTTCTGAAATTCAAGAATTGAATAGCAAACTTACGAGTACTCAAGAAGAAAACACGAAAGTGAACGAACAATTAATGGAATTAAATAACTTGTTATTACAAAAAGACACCAGTATTCAAGAGTTAAGCACTAATATAGGTGCTAAAGAAAAACTAATTGAAGCTCAAACGGTTCATCTAGATGAAGTCGAAATAGAGTTGGGCGAGCTAAAGCCTCCAGAAATGGGTACGGGTGGTTTTGCTAGCGACGAAAGGACAACCTGTCCCATGTGCGGATCAGTAGGACGGGATGTAAAACAGATTGAAGATAAAACAAAAGTCTTGTCTTATGTTGGTCACATTCCAATGTATGCTAAAAAGCATGTGTGTAAGAAGTGTGGCTACGAATTCTGAATACTGAATTATTATTTCTTTTATTTTTCTTATCTAATTTTTAAAATTTATTGATTATTAAGAGCTAATTTAATAGTTGGAGGAAATTCATTTCTCTTTTATCGATAATGTACAATTAAATAGAAATAAGAAAAATAAGAAAAAAAGATAATTTTTAATTTTTACACTCTTGCTTTCTTTTGTTCGTGAATTTCCTCGAGTTTTTCTTTGACTTCTTTAAGTTTTTCACCGTGTAAGGGGTATTTGTACATTGCCAATATGGCAATTAATAGGGCTATTGCTGGAAATACAAATATTAACACTCTTAACCCGAAAGCAACTTGCGATGGATCAACTGATGGATCAAAGGTTGCCCAACCAACAGTACTAAAAACTGTGCTTATGGCTAAAATTACTAAAATATTAGAAAACCTAAGGACGAAAGCATTTACGCCATAAAATCCCGCTTCTCTACGCATTCCTGTAGCAATTTCATCTTCGTCTACGATATCCGCGACAACTAGGTCAATAATATACAATGAACCAGATAAACCCATCCCTATTAAGAAGAAAATAATCATCCCTGATATAAGATCTCCTATAAACATTAAAGGAAACAGTGATAATATCCAGATGGTCATTGAGATCATCCACGCTTTTCTATTACCGATTTTGCGAACAATGGGTCTCCACAAGAATGTAATAAAAAGCGTAGCTGAAATAAATGTTAAACCTAAAAGCAGTGAAGCCATGAATGCGTCTGATTCATTTAAAACGTATTTTGCATAGAGTGGAACGAGAGTAGGAAGCATACCAAATACAAACCAATTTGATGTTTCCGAAACGATATACCATCTAAAAGATTTACTCTTAAAGCAAAATTTTATAGTTTCAAAGAAACCAAATGCATTCTTGTAATCTTCTCGAAATTCTTGTTTTTCTTTTGGACCAAATAGCAGAAAAATTAATACCCCCACAATTACAATTATTCCGGCTATTATTCCGAACAATTGATATTCAGGTAACGCTGCTGGATCAGAAAAATCTGATATTATTAGTCCAGGCAATATAAACGCAAAAATTAAGCCTATAATTGAGAAAATTTGACGAACATTATTTGCTTTCGTTCGTTCTTGCTCGGTCATGAAAACTTCTGGAAAAAGTGACGTCAGATTTAAACTGAAAGCAGTGTAAAATAGTTCAAAGACGAGAATAATCATTAAAAAATAGTAGAAATTACCAACCTGATTTATTGAACCTACAGGCAACGGAGGTGTAAACAGAAAATACATTACTACTGCCAAAGGTACGAAAAATACAATAATATAAGGCAAGCGGCGACCCCATTTTGTGTGAGTTCTATCTGATAAATATCCAATTAAAGGGTCGTTAAACATGTTCCAAACCGTCCATATAAAATATCCTAGAGTGATTAACCAAATATTTATTTGAACTACAGTAAAATAAAATGTAAAAATTAAAAGAATAAACGCTTGGTAGGCTGTTACATCACTTATCTGTGCAAAACTATAGAAAATCGCTTTTTTAAGAGTTCCAGATTCTTTTTTACTCAAAAATCATCACCAAATAATCATTTTTAATAAATTTATAATTAATCTTAATCCATTTTTTCTTTAATAAATGTTTAGCTAAGATTTTTTTAATTAGTTATAATAAAAATTAAGAGGTTTGATCAATTAAATATTAAATCTTTTCATCATCCTACATATATTTAGTATAATTGCGTTAACACCGCCCCCACTTTCGCTTTGTGCACCCACAAACCATAAATTCTCAATTGGGGTCTTATGAGGAATACCTTGTTTGCCCATGATTGGAGCTATTCCACCAAAAGCGTGATGATCTAAATTAGTTCTTTTCCGAAAATCTTCCGGAGTCATAATTATTTTTGTTTTGATGTGGTCTCGAAGATTAGGAATCCTTTTCTCGGCATATTCTAACAGTTTATCAGCGTATTCTTCTTTTTTCTCCTCCCAATTTCCTTCTTTTAATGAATCTGGACAAATCGTATATATAGTTATAGCATTATGATCTGGAGGGGCCATCGATGGAGAATGAAATGAAGGGACATGTACTACAAAACCATCTGCCCCTTCGTGGTAAAGTCCTTTTAAACATCGTTCTACACCTCCTTCAATGTCGTATGTCCCATAATAATAAGTACATACTTCTGATAAGTAGGGCGACGGATTATAATCTACACCTAAATGAACCATAAATACAGAATCCATTAATGAAATATTTTCGACTACCTCTAAAAATTCTATAGGTAAATCTTTTTTTCCAATTAGCTTCAGAAATGTTTCTTTCGCCCCTCCACTTGCAATTATTAAATCAGCAGGGTGTGTTTGACCGTTGTCAGTTTGTAAACCTGTAACCTTATTGTTTTCAACGAATATTTTTGAAACCAAACTATTTGTTAAGATTTTTCCTCCTTTTTGTTGAATTATTTTGCCTAATGCGTCTATTAAAGAACCTATTCCTCCTAAAACATTAAAAAGATGTAAATGTTCAGATTTTTTCGTTAATTTTTTTGGAATTCGTTTATCGTAGAAAGGTTCTGGATTCAAAGCGAAAACCCCGAGTCCAATAAACTGAGTTGGTTTTACGAAAAAATCTGCTAATATAGAGATAAATATGCTTTGAAGCTTTTTAGATTTAAAGAGATGATCCATTAATTTTTGAGCGCTCCAATTTTTTTTGGTAATTAAAGGGAGTAATGTTAACAATAGAGAACTTTTATAACCAAATTTTCTTATTCCTTTTGCTTTTTCCATTTTACGGACGATTGTCATTAGTTTCATAAAGCGCAGATAATATTTCCAGTATTTAGACAATCCTTTAGCGTCCTCTGGAAAAAGTTCCCTTAACTTATCCATCCTCCATTTAAGGCCTTCATACTTCTCAGGTTTTTTTATTTCAAAATCGGGGAAAATATATGTTCGATCGTCCTTTATCACTTCAATTTGATCTAACACTCCCAATTCTTTAAGTACATCACCAACGGGCTCTCCCGCTCCTATCCCCTCGATTAGAAGTTGTCCTAAATCCCATTTATATCCGTCCTTTTCGAATGAAGCCGTAACACCCCCAATTTGATTAAATTGCTCAAAAATAGTGACTTCGTGGCCATTCTTTACTAAATATGCCGCAGAGGTTAGTCCTGCAATACCCGATCCAATTACACATACTTTCATAGAATTTTCAACTTTATTAATGAATTTAAACAATATATTACTTTATAGATACTTAATAAAATAAAAAAAAAGTTAGATTTTTGATTTTTTTTCTTGATGAATTTCGTCGCGTTGTTCTTTGATTTGTTTTAAATATTTGCCATCTAAAGGGTAAAAATATATTGCAACAATAGCGATTACCAGAGCTATTACGGGATAAATGACCATTAAACTCCTTA
>JAUWNA010000566.1 GCA_030612905.1 Promethearchaeota archaeon | reverse complement strand
CATCGAAGAAATTTATTGAGATAGAATATTTATTTAGGCTTTCCTCCAAATCAAGTTCATGCTTCGAAATGAGAACAACTTTAATATTATCGTTTTTACATTGGTACAAAAACCTCATCATATAATCATTAATCCTTCCGTTTATTATTATCATGTCATCAAAATCCACATATACAGTATCGTCGTTGTAATCTAATCTATACCTATTATGAAGACATCGGTCTAGCTTAATTGCAATATTGAATAGGTAAAATTAACTAAGTAGCTTTATGCTTTTTATTGATAGTTGACTATTTAACCTAAAGAAATAGCAAACCCACCAAACGAGATCTTCTTTTTTCAAAAACCGATTAATACATTTTTTCATAATCTGTGGAATTTATTTTTCATATTCTTTCATATTACTTTTGACAGTACCTTTTTTAAGCTTGTCAATTAATTTTATAGCATATTGTATATAACCTATCGCTAATGATCTATGTCTTGTAACAGTAGCTTTCAATTCTGGAAAATCAGGGTGAATATACATTGTATGATTACTACCTTCACATTTTTCAAAACCATATTTTATATATAGATTATTAAGGTCATTAAATTTCCACCCTACTTTATTCCTACGCATCTTTTCTAATAATTTCTCTTTTTTAGGCATGATCTAAAATCCCACTATTCGAAGATACTAAAGATGTTGATGTTATCAAATTTGGATTAATCTGAGCCGAACGCTTCTTTTCTCTTCACCATTAATCAAAATAGAAAAGGCATAATCACCCGGTTTTTCAAATACTAGATCGTTTAAACTGAGTATATTATTACTCTTAATCATCATCTCATCAGATGCACCACTAGTTAAAGTAAATTGTCTTCCAATTTCAAAAATTTGTTTACCGTCACTATCTATTAGTTTAACTTGTATGTTTTTATCAGTATTTATTTCTGACCTAGGAGCTTCAAAAGTCATAACTAACTGCATGCTACGATGAACAGCTGGGAAATTTTTTGCTCGGATAATGTCAAATACTCCTAATACATTAAGTTTTCCTTCTCTAGACACATTTGAATAATCTGCTAATACAGCTAATGTAACATCCATGATACCCTTGTCCCCCTTTATATTCATTATAAATATTTCCTATTTCCAAAAAACTTTCGTTATATATAGAGGTCTTTGTCGTTTTTATTAAATTTACTAAAGTTATTTCAATAGCCTATCTGCAAGCTCAACCTTTTTAAGAAAGATCGCCAAAAAGAGCTTCCACACTAAAATACAATATCAGTGTATTATAAAGGGAAATTATTGTCAATGGTATTCGCCGTATGTACCACTCATTAAATATTGGAAATATAGACAGCGTTTTATGTATATTTAAAATATTTAAAATTTAAACTATTCTTCTTTCAAGTTTTCATTAATACCATTAAACTGCTCTAAGACAGATTTCAGATTAACAGCAATTCCTTTGACTAACACATCTGGCGCAGGTAAATTTTCCAAATCTTTCAAGCTCTCATCTTTCAGCCAGAATATGGATGTGGGTTCAGCCCTTGACATTAGACACTGTGTGATAAAAATTTAAAATGTCTAATGTCAAGGGCTGACCCGAAAGATTTTTGTCACGGGAGGACAGCCAGTTACCCGACTGCCCCCGCACAGATCCCAGCGTGCGGAACTACCGCACTGGGCTCTTCAGAAATACTCGCTTCCGTAAAAGACAAATTAGTATTGCCTTCTTTGCTATT
>JAUWNA010000175.1 GCA_030612905.1 Promethearchaeota archaeon | reverse complement strand
CATTTTGTCACCAAATCACAAAAGATTTACAGTTTAGGTTACAAATCAATTTATTACTACTGTGTATTAGTCTTACAAAGTTGTGAAACCTTACTACAGACATCTTCTAAATCCTTATGAAAAATTATAAAAAGTTATCAATTATTGAGCCAGTATAACCTCTCTGAAAAAAAACTAAATTAATTCATTCATTTCAATACACTTATTAATTATGTAATCTGTTAATATTTTCAACTTAGAAAAATTATAATTCTCGTTTCCAGTTTTTATTTTTTTGAATAATTTTGTATATATTTCTTTATTTTCTAAAGCACCTTGATATTTATTAATCTTTTTTTTAAAGTTAGTCCACCTTATTCTTGGCTTTTGATCAACTTCATATTTCAAATCTAAAAAACATTCTATAGAAACTGCAAGCCCATTAATATTTGATTTTTTGAAACCAGTTGGTCCAATAGTGTCGAAATTATTAAATTCTTTAAGATTTGGTAATTTCATAATTTTGATATCTTGAGGTATATTAAGTTTTTTACATTGCTCATATTTCTCAATTCCCTCAGCATCATTATCAAAAATAATTAATATCTTATATTTTGAATATATTTTTGCTAAACCTTGAATAAAGTTAAACAAATTACCACTTCCTGTAAAAGGGTAATTTTTATCCATGTCGATGAATTCGACAAAGCCGAATATTTCTGGATAAAATAGTTTTATATTTTTTCTTATTATAAATAAATCTGAAGTTCCTTCAGTAATTATTAAATATTTATCACTAATACTAAGATCTTCATATAATTCGTTTTCTTTAATATATCCTGCTTCTAAAATATCCGAATATCTCCAAATTAATTTTTGATTTAAATTATTAGGATTTTCAATTATTAATCTAAGGATTATATATGGGTCTAATCTTTCAAAAAATTCTCTTAAAGAATCTTTTAAATTAATGCGATTTTTAAAAATATGTATATCCTTAATATAATCCTCGAAATATTCACTAAAATCATAACAATGTTTGTGACCATGTATATAGCAAAATTTATTTTTATTTAAATTAATTGATTCTATAATTTCAGAAAATTGATCAAAATTTAGAAAATATTTTTCTGAATAGTATTCTTTATACCAATTACAATGGTTTATATATTTATTTTTTACATTTTTTAATGTGTATCCCAGCAATTCTAACCGTAATTTTACTTTTGATAATTTTTTTGAAAATGCTAATTTTTTTTCTTTATAATTATCGGCATAGTAATAATATTCCATTTTTATCTCATTTTTATGGAATAACCGTGAATGATTACGAAAAAATTCATTCATACCCCGGTCTATTTCTATTCTATTTATTCCTAAAGTTATTTCTGATCCCATATTTATTAAATGCTCCTAAAAAACCGTGCTATCTTATACCATGTAGATTAACAGAATAAGGTCATCATACTTGAATGATTATTTCTAATGACTAAATATCTTTTTTGTAATCCTCTAAAATTTTTCTACTTAAGCAAAAAAAGACGGTGTAAGAAAAGATTCAGACTTCATGAATTCACAAAATGTAAAGTGAAAACAGAAAATATGAAGCTGTGAAGTCCAATTCCGCGATTCCTCTCTGAAAAATGATATATTTCTGTACGTATATTATTTCTCTATATAGTTGAATTGTAATTTTTTATACAAAAATCTAATATAACTTTTCAAAGTATTTTATTTTTATCGAGTGAAGCTGTCAAGATATGGTTTCAATTTCTATAAGAGCCAGTCCTTATAAACACTGTTAGAGAATGCTATTTTTTTATTTTTATATCCCATGGTCGGCAATACTTTGAGGTTCCTTTAAAATATATAAAACCATTTTTCCCAATAGAACTGATAGTTAGGTCTCTTGGAAGATCTCCTCTATTTCCAACATACTTAACTTCAAGACCAGATTCTAAATGCATTTGCTCAATATATTTAAATGAGCTTAGTTCGATCTTATCAGTTATTTCCGCAGTTAGAACGCGAAAACTCTTATCCTTTGTAATTATACCAAGTGATTTTGCAAGCTTAATTTGTTTTTCGGTTGGTTGTCTAAGATTATACATAAAAAAATAGTTCCTCCTATTTAGTTTATACAAGAAAGTCTTTCGAAAAATCAATGTGGTCAGATACTGTTTTGAAAGTCAACTACAACTCTCTCTAAAACGATATTTAATTTTTAATACATTTATCAGTTACCCTGGAACATAGACTGTCTTATTCTTGTAAATCGCATGTGTAATCAAGAGTAATTTTTGCATAGCAGCTATTACAGCTACCTTTTTAAGTTTATGTTATAAGACTAATTATTTATAAAATATTCTGATCTTATGATTATAATGGTACGGACAATCGTCCCCTGTACCATTTAAAATTGGTGTTAACGAAAATAGGTGTTTGTCTTTATTTTAATTTCCAAACTGCTTTTATCGGTGACAACATATTAATATTATATTTTTTAAAATTAAATTCACTTTCTTCTTTAAATATAATTTTATTATCTTTTTTCTCGAAAACTATACCGCAATGATATTCATTTCCTTTTGCGTCAATCGCAAAAAGCGTTAAAGCTTCCAAGCGTTCTGAGCTTTCCATGCTGTTTGGCGTAAGTTTAAAATTATTTTCTGGAGCAACCCAAACTTCATTTATTAGTATTAGAGAAGTAGCCTCAGTACTTTTAATAATATTGGCTAATTTATAAATTACAAGCTTTTTCTCTGTTCTATCATCAAATTTTAAAGGACACAACCGTTGTTCTCTGTTTGGATAGCCAAGTATAGCAATTGGTGAATGATGACCATCTTTAATAAGAATTTCTTTTGCCATTTTAAAAAAAACTTTAGCTTCTTCGATTAAACCTCGTGATTCTTTTATCTTTATGATCGATTCCAAACAATTAGAATATCTTTCTTTTGCTTTTTTTAAGGATTTTTTACTTATTTTATGTTTTTTTTCTTCTACGTGAACAATTTCGTTACTTTTAAGATCAATCCAAATTGTTCTATTCCAATCAATTGATGACATACTGCTGTGAATCTCTTTATGTTGAGGCTTGTAAACATGATACCATGAACATTTTTTAACATCCTCTGCTGATAATACGGATTCATGTGCATCTAAAATGATCTCGGATAAAAATTCAAATGTATGTGCCAAGGCATCTAATAATTCATTTTTTGGAAGTTTTGAATCAACCCACCTTCGTTCCACTCTTAAAAGTCCATCAAGAGATAATTGTTTTACAGACAATCGCTTTGATAATATTTTTTCAAAGTCATTTGTGTTGGAAAAAGGAGGAACATCAAGCTCAAAGATTGGTGGAGTAAACCAATTTTCTATTATTGCTATTCTTGCTTTACTATGGATTATTAAGTCTCCTTCTTTTACAATCGTATTTCGCGCATCTACTGCCCATTTAAGAATTGGATCGCTTTTCATTTTAACTTGCCATTTTCCATACCATTTATCAAAATAAGGAATTTTTGATTTACTTTTTTGCAATATCCAAGTAATCGTCCGCAAAGATTGGATACAATTATTAAGATTTAATCTAAACGATTCAGGATTAAAATAATTTTGGCTAGTTTGTATCCATAGATTCCAGCAATCAAACCATCGATTTTCAGCAGAACATAAAATACAGTCCTTAAGTGTATTCATTTTTTGCTCCATAATATTTATTATCTAAATCTCTATTAAAGACAATAGGGACAGATACCTATTGTCCACCTTCCCTTTTAGGCCTTCACTGTCCCTATATCTTAGCACGATCAAATTGGGAGGGTAAATAACCTGTCCCATTGTCCCCCTTTATGTCTTTGGATAGGTGCTGCCAAAGAAAATAGGTGTCTATCCCTATTTATTACCACACTCTATATATTATTCATTGCTGCCGATTTACTTATGCGGCATAACGTTTTGAGTATATCCAAAATTTCGAGCGAGGAATTTGGGCGTGGCGTAGGGCGTTAGCCCGAACCAGATATACTCTGTTATCTGATGTATCGCCATCCATATCCATTAGTTCACCTATCTTCTTACCTTCTCTAATTCGAATTTTAACCTTTCGAAGTCTCGCAAGTAACCCTTAATGGCCTCACGCACGAGATATTTTCTGTTTTTTTTGGACCACATAGATAGACCCCTTTCAGAGAAGGGAAGAATGATATTGTGTGCAAAAGCCATCATGCCTTGAAATGCTTGATCGAGATCTTTACATTCAACGGGAGGTAATCCGATATCTCCCGAAGCAAAATATAGCTTTGTCAAGGCGGGCTCGATGATCTTCATTTGTGATATATAATGGTCGTACGCAAGCTGCCCAGTTTCCTGCCCTTCTGTAAGTTCAATTGCTTTCGCAACGACATCGTTAGTGCGTTTCTTAATGGAATCCATCTCATCTAAGTATTTTTCTTTTTTTATAGTGAGAGCTTGATACATTTTCGCTTTCTGTGGATACGTATCATTCCAATCGATAACAATTTGATCAACTGTATCATTGCCGCTTAGCTTCAATGGAGCAAATTTAGGCGCAAGAGTTTCGCTAATCCACTGGGTTCTGCATATCCAATTAGCATTGTCAATATCGTCTATCGAAGCGTAAACAAATAACCAGACAACGTGCGCTGGCGTGCCTGCCCATCGGGCTTTAACGAGTTCATTGCGGTAGTATTCTCTCCCCTTCAGGTTGGCGGTTACTTCTTTAACAATCTGTTTAACATTAGATTTTGAAATGAGTCCATTAACAAGAAGATTGGCAGAATATCGTTTTGCTAGACCATGGCTGACATCCTCAAAAGACAAGAAGGTGTATTTTCGGGTAAGAATTAACTCCTTCTCTTGACCGTCTTCAGTTTGTACCATAATCGGTTCCCGTCGTTCTTTTATGCCATACTTTTGCTTGGCTTTCTTTCCATTATCCGTAAAATCGAGGAACCTCACAAGGTCGGTGATGTCAAAAATATTCACGGGAGGCTTACTCAGTTGCTTTTGCAAATCAATTTTCTTCGCCCCTAAGTCCTGGTTGCTAACGAAAACAAACATCTCAAGCGGCTTATCCTTCCACTGATCGTACTCTCTATGGAATTTGGAACTTTGTCCGGCAAGAGGATTCTGTTCCATAGA
>JAUWNA010000257.1 GCA_030612905.1 Promethearchaeota archaeon | reverse complement strand
CATTATTTTATTAAGAAGCTCGCCTACACCAATCATTGCGAGCGTAATAAACATTATTTGAATAATAATTTCTTCATTTGCCATTATTCCTCACTATTATAAGAAAAGCGCAATTTTAATTAAATTTTATTATTATATCAATTTAGGAATTAAGATTCTATACAATAAATAGCAAAGGATGAATAATTGAATTAATTATCTTAAATTTCCTTTCAGGTAACCCTGAATATATTTCGCGAATAATGTTTTCCATGTTGTTGGGAGACTTGAGGCAATAGCACATCCCAAACGACAATGATCGCAAAAATCATAGGTGTCGTGCTGCCTCATTATTTCTCTTACCTCATTTGAATAATAGATATTATGAATAGTATCTTTTAGTGCGTTAAAGCTTTTTACAGGATGGATTTTACATGGATAATCTATGAAACCATCGTACCTCACAAATAAATAAGCTTCTGCTACGTGACATCGCAAACTCGTTTGATGATATTCTGGAACCCCTCCAAAGCCTCCCTTTTCTACAACATTAATACTAATAGGGTCGGTTAAGATATTTTTATATTTAGATCTTAAAGAATGAATTAATTTTGCCCAAACTGAAAGATCTGGAATCATATCTTCTATATTATTAATTTTATATTGAAAATTTCGATGATCTCTTATAATGTCTTCGCAAGGAAATAATTCTATGGAACAATTTAAATTTTCGGCCAATTCGCAGATATTCTCAAGAAATTGTATATTATCTTTCATAACAACGGTGCTAATTATAACGCTTATGTCTCTTTTATTTGATAAGGCTATCGTTTCCATAACTCTATCAAAAACTTTAATTCCTCGCTTTTTATCGTGCAATTCTGCTGTAGGGTAATCGAGAGAAAGTAAGATGTAATCTAAACCCTCTAACCTACTTTTTTCCTTTAAAAATTGAGGCATTAAATATCCATTTGTCGCAATTCCATTCATAAAATCGTGAATAATTCCCGCGTGATAGACTAACTCTGGAAGATCTTTCCTTAGCGTTGGTTCGCCTCCGGTAAAAGAAAGAGCGTTAACCCCCAATTCTGAAATTTGATCAATTAACGATATTATCTGATGTGTAGTCATCTCATTAGATTTAAGGCGATTTGGTATCAAGGGAATTGAGCAAAAAGGACAAGCCGCATTACATCTTAGCGTAAGTTCAATTTGTGCTGAATACGGTACTTTTTTATTAGTGAATTTGTTCAGGGTGAAATTTCGAATGTACCTGAGTAAATTTTTTACTCTTATTGGAGGGATTTTATTTCACCTTGATGTTGTATATGACTAGTTATGAACTATTATCATTTAGTTGTGTTAGAATTAAAAAGATAACCAAAAGAAACCATCGTAAAAAACGATAGTTTTTTGACAAGTAAGATAGATTTTATAGATTTAAATAAATAAAAAAAGATTAAAAAAAGATTGTTTTAATTTAGAATTAAGCTTCAGTTCCACAACTTTTGCAGATATACCGTTTAGCATATATCTTCATTCCGCCTTGTTGGAATAGTACGTGAGTTTTATCTTCTTCAGTGTTAAATGTAGTCCCCCCACAAGCTGGACAAACCCTTCTCCCTTCAACAGGTGGTTTCTCTATAGCCTTTTGTTCTTCCTCTTGCTTTTCAACTATAGCAGAAGGTTTAACATATCCTTCCCCCGCTGAAGCTACAGCTCTCGCTTCAACTCCTCCAGGTTTTTTTGTATCTAAAAGTTTATCAAGTTTTTCGTCTATTTTTTCTAGTAAATTCAATATTTTTTCTTCGAATTCAGACAATTAAACATCTCCTCGTTTTTGATTTTTTGAAAAAACTTTTTTTATTAAATTATCTAAGGTCGATATTAAAAATTTTTGTAAAAAGAATTCTTGTCTGAAAAAAAATAGTCAATTAAAGAAAATAAGTTAAAAATTAGCTTATTATAGGAGCTTTTAATTTCTTTCTTACTGGGGCATCTGGAGAAAAATTCTTTGCTTTGTAATATGTGTAAATTCCTATCCCAATTATAAATATTGATAGAAATAAATAACCAAGCCAAAAAATAGTTCCTATTACGAAATAGGTAAAATCTTTAATTCCACCATCAGTTAAGGCAAAACTAAATCCGCCAATAAGAGCTGAAATTGAGCAGATGGTACCACATATACAATCAAAATAAATTTGTTTTCTTTCACGTTTTATCATATCATCTGAAGACATCATTCAAATTCAATCCTCATTAATTGAAAAATATAATATAAGTATTATATTAATCATCTAAGAATGTTAATAAAAAATTTTGGAAAAAGAAAAAAATTACTAAAAAATTAATAGATTTTTTCAACTCAAGGTAGAAAATTAAGATTTCAATTACTTTTCAATATTATCTATCAAAATACTCTTCTTTTTCCTTCTATAGATTCAAAATAATCGAGTACTGACTCTCTTATTTCAACAGCAGGAAAGATTAACCTTGATTTATTTATATAGTCCATAGCATCGTTCCAACCCCATGTGGGGTTTTCCTTTAAAATCCACGCTACAATAATTCCTCCACTTCGAGATATACCCATAGCACAATGTACTAAAACCTTTCCATCTTTTATGTGTTGATCGATAAAGGATAATATCTCTTCTATGTAACTGTGGGGTGGGTACCAATCGTCAGGAAACCCTTTGTAAAAGTAGGCAAATCCTAAACGTGTTGGATCGTAAAAGTTTTCTTCCATTAAGTTTATTATGGCCGTAATCCCAATTTCCTTAAACTTTTCAAAGTTTAACCTTGGCCAATAAGCACCTATATACAAATTATCGTGAACCTTATAAATTTGATCTAATTCAACCATTGCAATACCCCCTATGCTCTTTTAAAATAATTACTAAATATTTTCAGTATCATTCTATAAAAAAAGATTTAATATTTTCCTAAATCTCTGCTAGCAATAATATTAACACCTAATTCAAGTATATTTTCTATGAGAACATCCCCCATTTTAATTGGCGCTTTTACTTCAGCTTGAGCGATCTCGTTTAATGCGTCTCTTAATTTATCTTTTAGAATTGGTTCATTACTTCTTACCGGGATTAAAGGTAAGAAACCATTCTCCACCCTAATTGTCGTTGTAAGGATTCTCTTAGGTTCGTAATATTCTTGCTCTGCATATTCCAATCCCCTCTTACAAGCGTACCCTTCAAATGAGATTTCAGAACCCTTTGAAATCGCTTTTATTTGACAGCCAGTGGGGCATACGATACATCTAATTACTTTTACAACGCTTACACTACTTTCACTCATTATTTAACTCACCTATGATTTTTATTCCTCCTCAATTAATACCTCTGGTCGAGGAATCACATCAATTGTTATCGATTTGCAATCCGGCTTTATGCCGGACTCTTCTAGGTTTATGTTCAGTTCAAGCATTTCACTTGGGATGACGTAAATTTTCTTTCTTTTATAGATTATGCTATTATTTTCGTCTTTAAATTGAATAAGAACCCTTCTGTCTGGGTATCTAACTCTGAATGAAAAAATTATTTCTTCTGATAAATTTCGTTTGTTGATAATATCTGGTTTAACGTAATTTACATTTTCACCAGGGATACACTTGATTATATCCTTCTTTTTTAATTCTTCACCATACCTCGATTTAATATATTCTATTGCGTTTTTTCCAGCTCGTTTAGCCTCTGCAGTTACTAAATCCACTAAATCGTGAACTTGTAAGACATTTCCACAAGCGAATATACCTTCTATGTTAGTTTCTAAATTCTCATCAACTACAGGTCCTCCGTTTTTTGATAATTCAGCTCCCGCTTGCAGTGTTAACTCATTTTCAGGAATTAACCCAACAGATAATAATAAAGTGTCGCATTCAATGAATTTATCTGAACCTATTATTCTATCAAAGTTTCTACCTACTTTTGAAATGGTAACTCCTTTTATTCGATCTCTACCATGGATTCGGGTAACTGTATAGCTCGTTATAAGGGGTATCCCGTAATCTTCTAAACATTGAACTTGATTTCGAAGCAATCCACTTACATATGGTTGAATTTCCACCACAGCTTTAACGGTACAACCTTCCCAAGTCAATCTTCGGGCCATTATCATTCCAATATCTCCACTTCCCAAAATCACATAAGTATTTCCGGGTAGATATCCTTCTATATTAACAAATCTTTGAGCTTGCCCAGCAGTATAAATACC
>JAUWNA010000337.1 GCA_030612905.1 Promethearchaeota archaeon | reverse complement strand
GATTAAATTCATTAAAAAAATTAATTGAATGTGATGAATTTATGATTGGTAGTTCTTACCTTATATATATTTTTAGATGATTATATCAAACCTTTTATTTAAGTTTGAGTATCATTTTTAGAGAATAATTTTAGTTTTTATAAAATCAAACCTTATATGAATTCAAAATTTTTATACCTAGATAAAAAAAAATTTGAGGAAAGTTAATTGAGTCCAAAAGTAATATCTTTCAGTGGAAAAGGTGGAGTAGGAAAATCAACTTTATTAGTTTTGATGTTAAAACATGTAATTGAAACTAAAAAATATGATAATATTCTTGTCATTGATGCTGATCCTGATGCTAATATTGGAGATATAATAGGGAAGGAGATTAAATTCAGAGAAACGATCGGTGGAAAAATGACTAAACTACAGGAAAGAATCCAAAAACGCCAAATACCTTTAGAGGTATCCAAAAATCAAATAATTGAATCCGAGGTATTTGATTCCTTGATCGAGATGGACGATTTTGATTTGATTGAGATGGGTAGGGGAGAGGGCGTTGGTTGCTATTGCAGCGTGAATAATGCTCTTAAGCGTATAATCGATGTGTTAGCAAATAACTACGATATTGTTCTGATTGACGCTCCAGCAGGTTTGGAATACTTCGCACGAAAAACAGGTCAAGACGTAACAGATTTAATAATTGTAACTGATCCAAGTAAAATGGGTTTCCACACTATGGAAAGAATCGTTGAAGTAAGCAAAGAAGTTCATTTAAAATTCAAGCACATTTTAGTGATAGGGAATCGTTTTCCAGGAGATTTAGAAAATTTAATTTCAAAAAGAGTAGAAAACATTGATGATGATAGACTTAAATTTCTAGGTATATTACCCTATGATGAGGAGATCAGTACCCTTAATCTAACAGGAGATAATTTACTTAAGTTATCGAGTGAAAATCCGTTTTATAAATCAGCTAAAACTTTATTTGCATCAATTGTTGAGTAATTAGTCAAAGAAATCCGAAATCCTTCTTTGTTCTGTGCTAAAATCCTTCCAATCATATTCTGGGATATCTCCTAAATCTTTTCCTGTCATTTTCTCATATTTATTTTTTATGAAGTTTTGAAATTCGTCATAATCTAAAGTGTGCGGAACTGAAATGAGGGTAACACCTTTTTCTTTGCAAGTAATTTCTTTAAGATAATACAATTAAGACCAAATTTTTGGAAAAAAAAAATACGTAATCTTAAAAACTGAAATTCCTCTATTCTTGATTCGCTCTGCTTCGAGCTTTACGATATGTTTCTACGCCAATCCTACCGGGATAAGCTTTTTCAAATTTCCTCTTCTTTCTTAATTCTGGTTGTTCTATCAAAACGTTGTAAACCAAATCTTCCATCTCTCTTTTTTTTTTCGTAGCAAGAGCCCCAAGCTTCTCATAAGCTAGTTTTTTTCTCTCTTTAAATTCCTGTTTAGTTTCCGAGTTTTTATTTCTTGCAAACGTATAGAAAGGAGATGATAAATACGCACCAATGATCTTATCTATTTTAAATCCTCCGGGCATTAAGGTTATAAAATGCCATGGATAGTATTGAATATTCATCGATATTCCGTATTCAGTAAAATTCGCGTAAAAATTATAGAAAGATGTTGTAATTTTCCTACCGTCACTGGATTGAGTTGTTGCTTTGCATTTAAATGTGAACAGTCTTTCATGATTGGGAGGAACTATGCTATTTAAATTGTAAAAAGGTATGGTATATTGGATTTCAGGTTTAGAATTATTAGTATAAGTAATATCAAATAGCTTCCAAAACTTTTCTTCATCTTTAATTGATTTTTCTGCTTCATAGAGCAGACTCTGCTCTCTTAGTTTTGCTAAAAGAGCACTCTTGGCTGAAAGTACCTCATGATAATCTGGCTTAAGTCTCAAAGCTTTGTTAAAGTAAACAAGTGCTAACTTCAATTTCCCTTTTTTGATATATTTTAGTCCAAATTTATAGTTTTCATTAGCACCCTTCAAAAGGAATTTTTCTGTTTTAGTTAGTTTCATTATTATGAAATATAATATACTTGTTTAATGTCTTTAGGTCTATAGTTACTTATGTTCCTTGTGTTTATAAAGTTAATTTACCAAATTTCAACTTTTATAAAAAAAATTGCATTTTTACTCGTTTCATAAATCTAATGTCGAATTTTGAAAGGAGCGACGGTTGTGACGCGATCTTTATGAGCAAAACAACCGAGCACCCTTTGAAAATGAGCGGGATGGTTCGCGAAGGAAACCAAAGGGGTTTCCTTGCAAGAGTAACTAAAAATAAACGACTTATATTCCACAAAAAGAAACAAAAAATAAAAGAAAAATAAAAATTAATGCGTGAATAACGATAAGAAATACAAAATAATTCAAAACCCTCCTTAAGAGTCGTCCTCTCCGACCTTCTCCCCTAACTCTCTGCCGAATTCCACCAAGTTCGCGAACTCTTTTACTTCCGAGCCTGCTTCCAAGCTAACTTCCCCGTCGTCAGCAATCTTCTGCTCAACGAAACGCTTCACCGCGTCTCTATACTCCCCTACCCTCTCCTTCGGCACGAAAACCGTAATGAGCGCCCAATCCCCGTCCGACGACACCTCCATCGCGAACTTGTCGTTAACGCACAACTTCATAGCCTCCCGATACTCCCAAACCTTGCTTTTTGGAACCCGAACGCTCACAAACGCCGATTCCTCGCCAAACTTCAACTTGCGACCCATGCCCGACCAAAACCCAAAACTAACCCTAATTCGCAAAACATGATTACTATCCTATAATAACTCCACTATTTAATGCCCAACAATTTCGCCCAAAATACCGTGTCCCGAAATAAATCGCAATCGTATCCCGTTATCTTCCCGCTCCTTATCGTATCACGCTAAATACCCGTTCTGTGTCTCGATATTCCCCTAGTATCCTGTTTTATTATACGAAAGTCACAACATCAACAACAAAAAAACTCCAAAAATCCCAAACACCCAAAAATCTTAGATTGATTAAAAAGTTGTTATTCATAGAATAAAAGGAATTTAACCAAATTGTTTTACATAAATAAGAAAAACGACGAAACAAATTAATAGGAAAGTAAAGAAGAAAAATAATAGCAAAATTACTGTTGACGATACATAGGGACGATTTTTGAAGTGAATTCTTCTAAAGTGTAGGGAAAATCGTCTTCGCTTGAAATCTTCCCTAATTCCATCAATATCTGTCGTGCTAACAACCAAAAAGCTAAACCTAACGCTTTCTTCCCTCTATTATTTGCGGGTATTGCGAGATCGATTCCGTCAAGTAAATCGTCAGTATCGAACAACGCTACGACGGGGATTCGAGCTAATTGAGCTTCTCTTAAAATTACTTTATCAGCATGAGGATCAACGATAACTACCACCGACGCGTCTTTAATATAATCCTCTATGATAGGATTGGTTAAAGAGCCGGGAATAAAACGTTTGGTGATTGCCCTA
>JAUWNA010000424.1 GCA_030612905.1 Promethearchaeota archaeon | reverse complement strand
AAATAAATTTAATAAGATTAATTAAAAATTATCATTTGTTTTTTCTTTTTTTTCTATTGTATTATTGGTTTGATAGATTGAATTACTTTTTATTTACGTTAGAAATTAGAAAATGAAAAATTTGAAAGTTTTTAATTACTAAAAAATTACTACTAAATATTCATAAATCAAATTTTAAAAATAATTAAATTAATTGAAAAAAGATTTTTAAAAGAGGTTATTAAATATGTCGGAAAATGTATTTGAACATCTTAAAATTGAATGGCCCACAAAAACAGACGAACAAGGTAATGTTATTCGAGAAGGGACAATTGATGGAAATTACGCCGTTATATCGATGAATAGACCCGATAGATTGAACGCATTAACGGAGCAAACTGTTTCAGAAATATCTAGAGCTTTAAGGATTATGGAAACAGACGCGAGCGTTCGAGCTGTTGTTTTAAGAGGTACGAAAGATTTTACTAAGAAACCCGCGTTTTCTGCTGGAGCGGACTTAGCAGCCGCTTTTAGCCCTGGTCTAAAACCAAACGTCACCTGGCACATGTCTTTAGCAATGAGAATTCGACATCGTGATTACGACGAAATTGAACAATTCTCAAAACCTTTAATTGCTGCAGTTGATGGGTTTGCGCTCGGTGGAGGCTGCGAATTAGTATTATGTTGTGATATTGTTATAGTTTCTGATAGATCAAAACTTGGTTTACCAGAAGTTAATCGGGGGATATTCCCTGCTAATGGTGGTATTACTCGAATGGCTGCTAGAATAGGGGTTAATAGAGCACTGAGAATGGCAATGTTTGGCGAACCCATTGATGGTCAGACGGCAGTAGACTGGGGTTTAGCTTCTTGGGTTGTACCTGCTGGAGAGGAATTCGAAAAACTTGTCCACGAGAAAGCTAAATGGTTTGGTGAAGCCGCAACAACCGCATTGTTTATAATAAAGAAATGCGTCAAATTTGGAACTAGATACGAACAATTAGGCTTAATAATGGAGCAAATGGGCTTCGGGGTAAACAGTGGAGCCTCCGATTCTAAGGAGGGAATAATGGCATTCAATAGAAAGGTTAAGTGTCCAAAATGTGGCGGTAAGGGAAAATTTGAAGACGGTACAAAATGTGACGTGTGCGGTGGCAGGAGAAAGATTAAGGATACGCCTCACTTTATAGGAATGTAGTCAATTATCAAAAATTATATTCAAATCTTTTTACTTTTTTTATTTACAAAAATCTATCTATAATTTTTTAAACAATTTTGGTTTTGAACTACCACGCCCTAAAGCAGTATCAAAATACTGCTAAAGGGCTTGGATTCCTAGGTTAAGAGTCGTTAAACTTTTAACACTAATGGATGGTTCAAACATCCTCTATCCCCTAACCACTTGGACTCAGGGACTCCTTTTTGTAGAATGTTTCTTGAAGCGTTCACATCGGCGTTTAATACTAACCCGCAATCTTTACACGCATATAAACCACGATACTTGCGGTTTGACTTGCGAACGATTCCACACGAAGAGCAAGTTTGCGAAGTATATTCTTCGGTGATTCTCACTACTTTAATTCCGACCATCTCGGACTTGTATTCGATTTGTCGCATAAGTTTTAGAAAAGGTATTGACGCGAAGTTTTGATTGTTTTTCTTGCCGATCTTAACTTTCTGTTTCCAGCCTTCGTTATACCCGACGATTATCGTTCCTATATCGTTAGAAATGCAGTAATTGATTACTTTTCGAGACGTTTTATGAAAGAAATCTCTAATTTTATTGTTTCGCTTTCGATGAAGCTTCAAGATGCGCTTCGTTAATTTGGCGTTGTTACAAATCTTGCTGAACGATTTGTACTTGGCTAACTGCTTGTTATAGAATTGATTGATCGACTTCACGACACCGCCTTTGATAATCAATGGGTTATTTCCAAAGTTATCTGACGCAGTTACGATGTTGTTAAGTCCTAAATCGATCCCTAACACGTTATTTTCGTTCAAGTACAAGTCTCGCGGCTCATAGTCATAGATCAATTCGATGTTATATCGATCTCCGAAAGGAACGATGCGAACTCCTTTCACATTTTCGAGATCCGTTTTTATTCTCGGAAAGCCTAACTTTTCCATCTTTCTCGTGAGTAAAACAAAACCGTCCTTCAACCTACATTGTAATGAAGTGAAGTAGACCAAATTACGACCATCCTTACGTTTGTAATGTGGGGGCCTTGGTATTCCTCGAAATTTAGACGGTTCTTTTTTCCACATTTTAATAGCTTTAAAGAAACTCTTGAAGTCTCGATCTACTTGCTTTAAGACTTGTTGTGGTGGATGAGAACCGCACGTCTCTTGAAGCTTTTTATACGTCTCGTGTGATTTTAGCAACCGCCATAACTCGTTATATCGAGTCCAATAACGGTCAATGAAGAACCGTTGTCGAACCGTGTAGGTGGCGACGTTAAACAAGTTTTTTGAAAGAAAAGTGATCTCGTCCAATAATTTCGAGCGTTTGAATTGAACTTGTCGAACGAGTTGCATTAATTAAGCATGGAATATTTCGTATTTAAAGAAAGCGAGGTATAATTTTTACTGATCAAGGCAAAATCCATCACATCCCTAAAGGTATGTGTTTTCTTTTGCGAAAGTTATAAAATAACTAATGGCAAATATCGAAATTATCAATGAAATTAACGAAGGAAATCTTTTTCTTAGGAAGGTTTCTAAAGATGACATTTCTTTTTTTTATAATAGTCTTAATAATAATAAAGAGATGACCAATTTTTTATCGTTAGGACCGCTAAGATCTTTAGAGCATTCAAGAAGATTAATCAAAAATTATCTAAAATCGTGGGATAAATATCTTCAATTTAATTACGT
>JAUWNA010000220.1 GCA_030612905.1 Promethearchaeota archaeon | reverse complement strand
TTTAGTGTTCCTAGATTACCATCTAATTTCGTATCCCATTTTATTAAATCATTATTTAGATTGTTTAGTTCGATAGGAATTTCCTTTATCTTTTCGTTCCATTTAAAAAATTCAGGTTCTTTTTGTGATTCTAACTCGAGTGTTTTTTTTACTATATCTTCAATTTTCTCGTTTGTCTCTATAATATTTTGTTCTAGTGAATAAACTAAATTATAAAACTGATTTTTTTTTGAAGTCAGCCTTTCTTTTTGTTTGAAATTGTATAAAAGATCGTTAAACGATTCTTTTTTCCTGAAAATCTCACCTTGCAAATTATCTAACTGAGATTGTTTTACTTTTAACTCTAAAATATTGTCGTTTAGCGAATTAATTTCTTTTTCCAAGATGTTTGATTGTTCTTTTTGAGTTCCTGGACTTAGTAATCCTTTAAGCCGTCTTATAAATGGACTTTCGTATGCGTATTTATATGATATAATTTGTTCTCCTTTTAAAGTCACACACTTACCTTTGAAATTATGGCTTTTATAAAGTTCTTTAGCAGAAGTGTAATCCTTGACAACAACGCAATTTTTAATTTTAGAATAGATGACTTTTTGAACGTCTAAATCACCGTCAACAACTTTAATTAATTCCGCTAAATAGCCAATTACGCCCTGCGCCATTATCTTTGGTAATGGAGCAACTCTAACATCCTTCGGTATATATATGTTGCAATAAGCATTATATTTCTTTTTTAATTTCTCTACTAAATTTAGAGTATCCCAATCGTTCGCAATAAAGCTATTAAGTAACCTTTCTCCCAAAACTGATTCAATAGCATAGCTTAACTCGTCGTCATATTTTAAATATTCAATTATTGGGCCTTTAACTCTATCATCTAGTTCTCTTTTCTTAATTTCCTCTTTAAGAACGTTAATATTAGCTGAAAGAACAATTTTACGTTCTCTTAACGCAGTTTGGAGTAGCTTGAATTTTATAATTTTTTTTGTTTTTTCATATTCTAACTGTTCCACTTCAGATATTAATTTGAATAGGCTTCCGGATACTTTCTTAAGGTCTTTATCGAGTTGGGTCAATAAATCTTTTGTAGGATTTTCTAAAAACCACCTATTCTTTTCTAGTTTGTAATCTATATCAGTCAAACTCTGAAAAATATCATTGATGTCTCTTTTAATATTTTTAATATTGTTTTCATTGTCTTGGATTCTCCTGACATTATTTTCCTTTTCATATGTTAACTTGTTATATTTTTCTAAAAAATCCTGATTCTCTTTAATCTTTATCGTAATTTTATTTTGTTCTTTAATTAATTTATCAATTTTACTTTTAATTGAAATCTTCTTCTTTTTAACTATGTCGATCTCACTTGTTATGTTTTGCCTCTGCTTCTCTAACTTATCTATTATTTTTTCATATTCAGAGATTTTTCCAGATAAGACATCCAATTCTTGCTTTGCTCTCAACTTTTCATTCTGCCACGCATCTATTTTTTTAACTAATTCTTTTTTTCTGTAATTTAATTCTCCTACTTTTTTTGATGAACTAAGAAGGTTGCTATCTATTTCAGAAATCTTTTTCTCTTTTTCTTTAATTAAATTTCGATACTTGTCAATTTCATTGGTAATTATATTTATTTGATCTTGACTTTTTTTAACATTTAACTCGAGAACCTCAATTTCTTTCTGAAGCAAGCTCTTATTTGCCCATAATAATTCATCATTATACTTTTTTCTAATTTCGAGTAATTTTTTTTTCTCATCTAATCGTTCTAATTTTGGCATTAAGAAATCGAGGTTTATATTTAAAGAGTTTTTCCGGGTAATTAATGATTTAAACTCTGTGTTTAATGTAAAGACGCTATTTTTTTGTTGTAAAATCTCCTCTCGTAATCCTTTAAGCCCAATTCCCTCTTCTAAAAAGGAGCATAATTCGATCGGTTTTAAGCTTTTAATAGTATCGATTTTGCCTTGACTTACAAATGCAAATTGATTATCTGGATTAATTTCTAACTTTGACACAAGTTTTTGAATTTCAATTGCGTGAACCTTTTTGAAATTCTTATCATTTTTTAACTGAATCTCAAAAGATGGAGATTTTCCTCTTATTACTGTTCTTCTTATTTTGACTTCTTCATTATGGTATTGAATATGAAGCTCCACCATAGCATGATTTTGCCCATCTCTTATAAAATCAGACCATTTCTTGTAACGCTCGTCTCTTTCGTTACTACCTAAAGCAAATTTAATTGCTTGAAAAATTGAGGTTTTCCCGCTCCAATTCGGACCGACTATTAAAATAAAGCGAGGAATATCTTGATTTTTCTGAGTCAAGAAATTTACTTCGTCTCTTTGAAAAGATAAGAAATTCTCTAAAATAACCTTACGAATAAAAACACTATTTTTTATCACTTGACTTTTATCGTTTTCCTTAACTTTTTTTATAGAAGAAACAGCCGTTTTTTCTCATCCCTTATTTATCGTTTTCCAAATGCTCGTTTTAAATTGTCAATACGCTTTTTAGCTTTTTCTAGATTAATTTGAGCCATATTGGGACTATCGTTTAAAACGAAAGAATATTTAGCTAAAATCTTTCTATCATTATCTTCTAACGGTTCTTGCTTATTCAACTTGTCTATTATAAGTAAAACCTCGCTATAATTTTTAGAAGCGGCATTTTCGTACAATTGACTTAGTATAAAATCAGAAATTCTTTCTTCTTTTATCTGGGTTATAAAATTCTTGATATCATTGGTATTTATTATCTCATCTCTTTCTTTCGTTGATATTTTATTAATCAAATTTTGATTGTCGTTAGGTCCTCCATATAGAACTTCCCTTTCAGTAATTGCTTCGAGATGGGAGGGGAGGTATTCGCCAGATTCTATTAAATTAATTAATATATCCGTAATTTCGTTGCTTGATTCGTTTAACTCAGAATTAAGATAGTGTTTAAATATGCCCACTCTCAATAATCGGTTTAAATCTTTAACTTCCCAATTACTGGTGAATTCTACTAAGGTTTTAATATCAAAAACGATTTTTGGATTTTTTTCAGAAAAGTTTCTTAAAATAGTTTCTCTTTCGATTTTATCTAACAAAGGGATTTTAATGAACAAATCAAAGGCTTCAAAAATCAATCTTGAATTTACTTTGATTTCTTGAAATCTATTATTAATCCAGATTAAAATTAACCCCTCTTTTATTAACGACTTTTTTTCTTTGAAAGAAACTGTAAAGAGTTCTAATAGGTTTTTTTCTTTTAATAATGCCTTAGAAAAATTATGTTGATTAATCACCAGCAATCTTTTTATTTTGTTTTCTTCTTTTTTATATTCGTTTATCGGGGATATTTTGCCATTCTCGATTTCTTTTTTTACTGATATTTCCTTATTCTTAACAATATTTTCTAGAATGGATATAAAATTGCTAAAAAAATCTTCAGGGGACTTAACGATTTCCTCTTGATTTAATTCAATAAAATCCAAATAATAATTATTTGAAATTAATTTTAAATAATCAGTAATATCAGTTCCAGAATTTATGTTAATTAGAAGGGTGCCTTTTGGTTGTATGAATTTAGCATAACTCTGACTAATTGACTCCTCGTGGTTTGTCAACATTATTTTCAAATAATTAATAACATCATTATATTTATCGCGATAGAAAATATCGTCTCGATCAATTTCAAAATCACTTGGCGCAATTAATCGATAGTATTTAGAGAATTCTAATTTGTTATCTGAACGTTCCATAGAGAATTTCATCTACTTGTTAATTAATTTTTTTGAACATTATTTTCATGACAATTATCACATATATATTTAGCGATATCTCATCTCCCGACAAAAATAGATACATTTAAATATCCGAATTTAAAAAACAAACTTCTTAGTTATTTAATTCACTACGGAAATTTATTTAAATCAAATAGAGTAAAGGAAATTACAATAATATTGATAATAAATAAAAGAATAATAATAAAATAATAGAAATAATTAAATTCAATTCTGTTATATATTCCGAATTATTGTAGTTAATTTTATACAACCATATTTCTTATTACCTAGTAAGTTTTATATATAATAATATATTATTATATATTGATATATATTAATTATTAATATAAAAAAAAAATGAGTATAAAAAATGAATATAAAAGATAGATATAAAAAAATCAAATCTGTCATTAAAAAACTACTTGAACCAACCGAAAATAAAAAACCTTATGAAATTGAAGACCAAGCAGTTTGGGACGTTATTAAAAGTACTGCGTCGAGATGGACTTAAAAATTAAAATTAAAAAAAAGATATTCTAGACTTAGGGACATTTTCAATAATTACAGGAGAACAGTTCGTTCTAGCATGGTTAATCGGATTCTTATTTTATAACATGCACAATATATTCGATTTTCTTACAGCTTCCGAGATACCGATATTGTACCCACTTTCAAAAAATTTCAATAATTTAATACATTAAAATATCCGAATTTA
>JAUWNA010000372.1 GCA_030612905.1 Promethearchaeota archaeon | reverse complement strand
AGATATAATTTCCCTTACACCAACGATTAGAGTAGAATATCAAGCAACTGAATTTCTAAACAACAGAATCGTATTTTGGGATATGGGTGGACAAGAGCAATATAGAAAGTTATATCAAGAGAAGCAAGAGCTTTATTTTGCTGATACTGATTTGATGGTATATATTATTGACATTCAGGATGCAAAAAGAATTGGAACTTCTCTCGCTTATTTAGATATGATTTTGCATAATTTCAAGAAGCATAAAATGGATGTCCCTCTAATAATTAGTTTTCATAAATTCGATCCCGAATTTCGTGGAAACGAGGAAATTGGTGATAAAATAGAAGATTTAAGGGAAGATTTTCTAAAAAAATATCCCTCATTTAAAATCTTATTCCAAACAACATCTATTTACGATATATTATCAATAGTTCAACTTATTTCTTATGGGTTATCGGTATTTGATGAAAAATTCTTTGAACTTTCTGAGCTTTTAGAGAAGTACATCAAGGAACTCGATAGTAAATCGTTATTAGTATTCGATAAAAACGGTATTATTATTAGTGAGTTCTACAGTGATATTATAGAGCCGGAAATATATGTTGAGCTTCTCGAATCGATTAAGGAACACCTCTTTTTACTTAAAAGAATGCAAGAAGAATCTTATGAGACGGATTCCACCTTTTCTACAATTGGAGATGAACTAGTATCATATCTACATCGAATAAAACTTAAAGAAGAATCGTTATTTGTCTCGGTTGTTATGAAAGAAAAATTAAGGGAAAAGTTTTTAGAAAAAGTTTCGGATTTCCTTTCTGATTTAACAGAGATTTTGAAAACTTTATTATAAATTTCCATAAAACCTACGTTAAATAGTAGATATAGGGGATTAACGACTAATCGATATCTAAAAGCTCTCTAGCTTTATCAATTAGTTTTTCCTTTTTCTTTTGATGTTGCTTAATAAATTTCAAAACCTTTTCGATACATTGTGCTTTGTGTTCTCCGCACAATAACTCACCTTTAACGCACCTCTCAAATTCATCAGCTAAAACATCATCATCATCTTCAAAGTGGTACATTAACATTTTATAAATCATGCAATTTTTAGGTTCTCCGCCAAGTTCTTGTTGTTCCTTCTTGTTTTTACGTCCACCCGTAAGAGCTCCTTTAATCTTTTTCTCTATGGATTCTAAAGGTTCGTTAAATGTAAAAGAACTATTAGGGTTTCTTTTTGCCATTTTTTCTGATCCGTCTATGCCTGCCAATAAATAATGATAAGTAGCTCCTGGTAAGAAAAATGTTTTATAATATCGTCGTGTAAGATCTCTAGTAAGTCTTATGTGTGGATCTTGATCGATCCCTACGGGGACTATAACTGGCTGTGGACCCTCTATGATCTGAGGTATTATAATATCTCCAGTTTGAACTAGCGCGGATAAATAAAGTCCAAATGTCTTCTCTCCATAAATTGCTTTTAACATGTTTTGAGTTACTAATCTACTTACTTTAAAGCATACATCTTTAACAATAGGTTCTTTTGATTGCCTCCAAATATATGCTTTATCCGGTGAAGGATCTAAACCAAGTGCTAATATGTCTGCAAGATTATCAACAGCTATTGGTTCTGATTCTTCGTATGTAATTCCATTATCCTCCCAAGATTCAATATCTGCTATACAATAATACGCCTTTCCTCCCATTTTTTGAAAATCAATAATTTCTAAGGCAGTAGTTGAGGTTCCTAGATGAAATGATCCAGATGGCTTTATTCCACTCATTACAGCCCATGGTTGTTTTTTTTCGATTGCACTTAATACTAAACCCAAATCACGATGCCCAAAAATAATTTTTCTCCGAATAAATCTATTATTAAGTAATTTTTGGCGAATTACTTCGTCTATTTCTTCAATTCCAAATTCTTTTTTTATTCTTTCGTAATCCTCATCGTTTGTAGGACCAGAGGAACCCCAAGGATCAAGCATTTTTAACTCTCTTTTTTGCTTTTTAAGTATATTATTGATAATTAAAAGAATAGAAACCAAATAAAAATTTTGATACTTTAAGAACTATTTAAGTGCTGGAATAATATTTTAAACATTTTTTGCAATTTTTAACTTCTTTTTGATAATAGAATATGGATTTAATTAAGTGGATATAACCGCTAAGTATATTAATTCTACATTTTACTCTTTTATTGTTATGACCACGAAAGATTCTAAATCTGAAGACGAATGGAAGCAAAAATTAACTAAAGAACAACATCGCGTGTTAAGGTTGAAAGGAACCGAACGACCATTCTCAGGAAAATATTGGGATAATCGTGAAAAAGGGGTTTATTATTGCGCTGGGTGTGGGGCACTTCTATTTGATTCTAACGCTCAGTTCGAATCTGGTTGCGGTTGGCCTAGCTTTTCAGTTCCTATAAACGAAAAAGACGTCGATACACAGTCAGATCTCAGTTTAGGCATGAAAAGAGAGGAAGTATTATGCAATAAATGTGGAGGTCATTTGGGGCATGTATTTGACGATGGTCCTAAACCTACAGGCTTACGATATTGCATTAATTCAATTTCTTTAGATTTTAAACCCGAAGATATAAAAGATTAGATATAATAGTCTTTACATTTGCTATAGAATAATAATTGTGAATTTTTTCATACTTTACAGTCTTAAAATTGAATACTTGAACGAGGGCGGTATTCTTTTAGAACCATATTAGAAATAGTCTTTGTTACGTATTCTTTCTCATTCAACACCCTAATAAAATGATGGACATCTTCTGCTTCCTTAAAACGACAAATTAAAGCGGCGGATTGCTCCCCTGTAGTATGATAGACAGAACAAACCTCCGGTATTTTTGATATTTGGTCCAAAATTTCAGCTGTGTGTTTACCATCAATTTGTATTCTTATTAAAAATGTTAACTTATAGCCTAGCTTTTCGTTGTTTAGTTTAAGAGTGTAACCCTCAATTATGCCATTCTTTTCGAGCTTCGCTATTCTATTATGAATAGTACCGATAGAGATGTTTAACTTATCTTGAATAACTCGATAAGATGTTTTAGCGTTTTCTTGCAAGACCTTTAAAATTTCCTTGTCGATATCGTCCAAGACCTTTTCTTTTTTCATTTTTAAACTAGACCAAAAAGAGTGATAAATTCTTTAAAATTGTTCAACAATTCATTATTTATTGTAAAATTTGTATTACAACAATTTAATATTT
>JAUWNA010000366.1 GCA_030612905.1 Promethearchaeota archaeon | reverse complement strand
TAGGAACGACGCAATTTACTTTGACCATTCAGTTAGGCTTGTGGACTATACTAAATGTAAAGGATGTTTATCATGTGTTCAAGTTTGTCCTCGAAATGCAATTCAAGTCACTTCTGTAATGCCAGGTCAGGTTCTTACTGTGAAAATAGATCATACTAAATGTACCATGTGCGAACAATGTCTTGACGAAAACGGTAGATTTTGTCCTCAGAATTTATTTTATAAAGACAAAGTGAAAAAAGATGGACAAGAAGTGGATGGGATTCTCTATAATTTTAATGAAGTCGATAAGTGCCAAGGATGTTTGAAATGTGAGTTGGCTTGTCCTGAAGGTGCGATTAAACCAGTTGTATTCGATGGGAATTCTTTTTTATGAATAGCTAATCTATTATGATTTTTCTTTAGCTTTTTGTATGACAAATTTTTTAATTTCGGAAAAATCAGAAATTACTACGATACCTTCCATGCTCTTTAACTTTTTTATGTTCTCTAGTTCAATATCTCTGATCTTCAACACTAATGGCGTTCCGTCGGGTCGAGAAGTAACAATTGGCTCAGTATCTTGATCTGAAGGAAAAATATATACTATTTGACCTCCTTTAATAGCTTGAGCCACGCAATTAGTAATTAGCGTATCTGCTATACCATATACAATTTTAGCGATAGTATTTGCAGAAACTGGGGCAACTAAAAACAGATCATATTTCCCAAGCTGTAGGGGTCCTGCATAAAATGGTATATTTGGGGTTTTTTCTACTTTAACTTTTTCAACTGCTTTAGTTAGAGCTAACCACATTTTATACCACTTGACAACCGCCGCACCTTCTTTTGATAGAATTACAGTAATATCAATATCATGGTTATTTTGCAAATCAACCATTAAATCAATTAACTCTTGAAGTACATAACCCGTACCAGTTATACCGCACATTAGTTTAAACAATTAACTTTCATCTCTTTTAAAGCTAAATTTTAATTATAAATTTGATTAATTTATATAATTAAGTACTTTTGATATTTGTTAGGAAGTTTCTTTTTCATATTAATTTAAATTTTTTTTCCAATTTACTTTTAAAACCCAATCATAAGAGTTAATAATTTAAGTATGATAATTATTAAAATAGAAGAATCGAAAATTTTTGTTCTTGATTAATTATGGATACATCGAAATATGTTTATCTTGATTATGCCGCGACTACGCCAATGGATCCCCGTGTGATTGAAGAAGTTAATAAACATTTCAGAGAATCGTATGGAAATTCTTCGAGTCTACATTCGATAGGTCAAAAAGCTGCTCAAATCTTAGTGAAATCTCGCCAGACTATAGCGTCATTAATTAATGTCCAGAGAGATGAGATAATTTTTACATCTTCAGGGACAGAAGCGGATAATCTGGCAATATTGGGAGTTGCGTTTAAAAATAAGAGCAGAGGAAATCATATTATTACTTCTGCAATAGAGCATCACGCCGTCGAAAATGCATGCAAACAGTTAGAAAAAAAAGGTTTTAAGGTAACTTTCCTACCTGTAGATAAATCTGGCTTAATAAATCTAAAAGAGTTAGAAGATAAAATCACGGACAAAACAATCCTTATCAGCATAATGTTTGCAAACAACGAGATAGGGACTATTGAACCCATTAAAGAAATTGGAAAAATTGCTAAAAATCACGATATAATTTTCCATACGGACGCTGTTCAAGCGTTTGGTAAAGTTCCAATTGATGTAGATGAGATGAATATAGATTTATTATCTGCGACAGCTCACAAGTTGTATGGACCTAAAGGAGTTGGAATGCTATATATACGAAATAAAGGGATTAGAGACGGTTGGGGAAAGTACATTGAACCTATCATGTATGGTGGAGGTCACGAGCGAGACATGAGGCCGAGCACAGTAAATATTCCCGGAATCGCGGGTTTTGCAAAAGCAGTGGAAATAGCTAAACAAGAAATGCCAAAAGAAATTGAAAGGGAAACTAAATTACGCGATAACATTATACGTACTGTACTTAATAATATTGAAGATTCGTATTTAAACGGACACGCATCTCAGCGATTACCTAATAATGTTAACCTGGGATTTAGATTTATCGAAGGAGAATCTATTGTTTTGGATTTAGATGGAGAAGGAATAGCTACATCCACGGGTTCAGCATGTTCTTCGAAATCATTAGATCCTTCTCATGTATTATTAGCTATAGGTTTGAGGCCAGAAGAGGCTCATGGCTCTTTAAGGGCTACAGTTGGGAGGTTTACTACGGAAGATGATGTAGATTACTTCTTAGAAAAATTACCCCCAATAATAGAAAGACTTAGAAAAATGTCACCTCTTAAAAAGGGTGTACAATATATGTTTGATAAGAACAACCATCATTATTAATTGTTTATAACTTACTTGAAAGGTTAAATTTAAAAATGGATGATCAAAAAAAGCTCGCGATTGTAATTTTAATAGGCGGAAAAAACATCCGCTTTGGAAACGAATCTGCTGCTGTTTTAGATGTACTCGGAAAACCTTTAATTTTACACCAAATAGAAACGCTTTCTAAATTTGACGAAGATGTTTTTTTGGTTGCTAACTCAGAATATCAGATTAATTCCTATTATAGGGAGATTAATTTTCCAAGAGACATTAATTTCGTCGTTGACGATACAGAAATTATTGGGGAACCAGATGTAAGAACTCCAATGTTAGGTATATATTCTGGTTTTAAAGAATTGAATAATTTAGGTTTTGAAAAGGGCTTTTTATTATCGGGCGATATGCCTTTAATCAAACCTGAAGTGATTGAATTAATGATTAAAGAAGTCGAAGGATACGATTGTTGCATTCCAAGATGGAATAATGTATTTTTAGAGCCATTATTTGGGATATATCCTGTTGAAAAAACATATGAACTTGCGAAAAAAACAATTCAAGAAAGAAATTATGCTTTAAACAGTATAATCGATGAGACTTGGAACATTAATTACATATCAGTTGAAGAATCGATAAAGCCGTTAGATCAAAATTTAGTTAGCTTAATAAATGTAAACGGGCCAATCGATCTTGAGAAGGTAATCAAATTATACCAATAACTTTAATAACTAAATACTATCATTCTTAATTTTTTTGCATCTTAATTTTTCTCAATAAACCTTTTACTCTAAAAAAAATTGTTTAACTTAATGGATAAAGAGGAATTTAAATTTTTAGATAAAACTATAGAGCTCGAAAAAAGAGAAGAATTAGGT
>JAUWNA010000177.1 GCA_030612905.1 Promethearchaeota archaeon | reverse complement strand
ATGGGCAATTCTTCTATACTTTTTCCACAATGGGCAATTTTTTCTCTACACTTTTTCACAATGGGCAATTGCAAATAATTGTTAGATTTGATCAATCTCGTTCGTTTTATCTTGATCCATTTGTTGCATTTCGAACATTTTGAATGAGGCCTCTGTGGAATCTTATTTGGGTCTCTAGGTTTATAAGTCCAAGTATGGCCACACTCACATTTGATTTCTAAACTAATTTGTTTGGAAGAAGGGGAGATTGCTGATGGATCCCCCCTTACTTCCTTTTTCTCCGCATCGATTTTTTGGTTAGAGTTGGTTATTTATTTACACCTCTTTTTTGGAGTTAAATACCATGTACACCGACCACATTTAGGACATACGAGAGTAGGATCTTCAGGATCCGAAGCGTTTTTCATTTCCTTGAGTTTAAAATCTCCACATCCATGAACGCAGATATAAAAAATCCTTCTAAACAATCTCAACTTCGTTAAACCTCCCTAAAAGATCTCTTTTTATTGAAATAACCCTTAAATCTTTCTCAAGATTTAAATTCTCTTTTTGGAATTCGTATCTTCTATCAATTATACATAAACAAAATTCTGGAGCATAGCCAATTTTTTCAATGCATTTTAACATAGATTTTCCAGTCGTAATAACATCATCATATATAATATATTTTCCTAAATCTCCACTCTGTTTCTTCAAAAGTTTTGTTTGAGGATAATAGATAGCTTTAGCGTATTTTTCCAGTTCTTTGGGATGTACCGTATGAATAACTACTAAATTGTTTAAAAGACAAGCAGATAAAACTGAAGTAAGAATAATTACCTTATCTCCTTCTTCCGTTTCTAATCTGTCAAACTCCCATTTAAATTGACATTCTATTCCATGTGTAGATTTAAAATTTCCATATTTTATATATATGTTCCAAGCAATCATTTTTTACGCATAACCTCCGATCTTTTTTCTACATTTATCAAATAACCTATGACAAAGAATACATAACCAAATCCAGTTCAGAGCGTTATAAGAATAATTATGATCAATACAACATAATTCCAATTTCTTTTTTTCATTACAAATAGTACAATATTTTGGTTTAGGGACCTTTTTTTTCATAATAGAATGCAACTTATCATAGCTAACACCTAATAGGGCTTTAAGCACCTCATTTCTTTTTTTTCCTTTTTCTTTAAATTGTTTTAAGCGTTTTTCCTTATTCTTTTGATAACAGTTTTTATCGCCTTCTCTTCTTTTCTCTTTATGTGTTTCCCAATATTTTTGCACTCTTTTGATACTACATTTTTTGCATAATGTGGTTAATCTATCTCGATTATCTTTCGTCCTATAAAAGAATTCCAATGTTGCGGGATATCTTTGACCACAGGCCTTACAAACTTTTGATTCCATTAATATCACTCCGTTTCAGGATCTTTTATCAATATATTTAGCAATAATACAAATCTAGTTGAGCATACATCTTTATATTCGTTAAAACAAAATTCTGAAGCTTTTTGACAAGAATCCTTAAATTCACACTCTATAATTTCAATTCCAAAATCTATAGTTTCATCCTCACTCAATGTCTTTAAACCTCTTTTTCACCCTTGAAAATTTTATTTCTTTTTGAAGACCACACTTCCAACATCTTCCAGTAGTCATAACATCACCTGTAATCCAATGAAACCAATGATTACTTATATCCCTAAATTCATGATCGCATTCAACCTCTTTTTTAAAGATTACAAGTCTATAATTACAAGAAGGACATTCGTAGAAAAACCCGTCTTCGGGACAATCTAGTGCGATCCCTTTTTTAATCAGATCAATATCGCATTTAGTACACCAAAATCTTAGGTTTTCTAATCTTTTTCCTTCGCTCAAATTCATTAACTCCTTTTTTTAATACTCTGGTTCTGGAAAATAATCGTCTCTTTCGTATTCCTCAATTAACGCATTTCTCTTTTCTTTAGAAACTTCTTTTGGCTTGAGGATCGTCATATATTTCCCTTCAGCTTTAGCTTTTTCGATTTGTTCTTTAGTTCCTGCGTAGATATATCCGCATCTAGGACATTCAGCAATAAAAGGATAATCGGTCGCAAAAACACCGCACCCACATTTGATAAAATAATAACCGAATGGTGCGTAGGTTTCTACAAAATCCTCAACGTTTTTGTTTTTACTATCTAATCTTATTTCTTCGCTCATTTTTTTTACATTTTTTTTGTTTTTATTTTAATTCTTTGGTAAGATACTTCTAAAGATATTATTAACAATATTGATACCAATTGTAATATTATAGCTGTAAAAAGATAAAAATCCGTAAAAAACCAATAAAAATACAATGGTCTTATGTGGTAAATAGCAAGTATATAATGTGCCGATAAAAATGAAATTAACGCTAATATCTGGCAAATTATTACAATATAAAATCTTTTCATTTTTTTTACCTCTTTTTTATGTTATTTTTTTAAAAAAATTTAACTTAAGCTTTCTTATTTGGTCGTATTCTTTAATCTTATTAGCAACGATATCGTACGCATCTTGTACAAATTTTACAATAGCCCAATGATTAGTTTTAATTAAAATATCAGCGTAAGTTCCTTTTATCCTATGTTTCACTCTATATTCTGTTGATTTTACCATTATTTTTTTACCTCTTTTTTTTATGTTATTTTTCAATTTCTTAATATTTTCAAAAACCTATCTTTTTTCTTTTTAGAATAAATAAATCTCCACTTGAATTTCTTCCAATTATTCTTCCAAATTATTAATTTCATTTATTTATTCAACTTCTTTTGTTTTCTTTATAGAACTGGAAGTTCCAATACTTAAATATACAATTTAGGTAAATCTTCCACAAAACAAACGGTAATTTACGGTGTAAAATCGAATTAATCTTTTCTTTATCCAATTTAACTCAACTCCCATGTTTGTTTAGATTTACAATATTCGCAATTCCCGCAGCCATTCTTCTCTTGAATACAATCTGGTTTTATTTCCCGAACTAAAGTATAATCTACTTCGCGATTCAATTTAGTACACCAATTTTTTATTTCCCATGTTAGGTTCATTTTTTTAATCTACTTCTTTTTTAATTAATTCTAAATAATTAGGATAAAGCGTAGCAAATCGCCATAAAACTAAATCAACTATACCAATTGGATCGTTAGTTCGATTAGAGAGCGTTTTACAAAATTCCTGAACGTTCGCATATTCAAAAAGATTAGAAATTCTTACTAAATGACGGTCTGGTTTTGCGTAATTTAAACCTAAATTTCGGGCCAAGTGATATTTTGTAATATCTCCAATATGAGGGAGAGATTTGAGATACATCAATTTATTTTCTGATTTTATAAAATGAAGAAAACAGAAATCTAATCTCTCATAGACTTTTTTCATAGATTTATTTTTATTCGGATGATTAATAGCAGAAAAATCAGGAGTACCGTTATTCCAAAAATTTCTAAAAATCTTCTCCGCAACGCTATTTTTCATTCCTGAATTTATTACAACCCAAGAATATTCTTTAAAGAATAAATCTTTATCAACTGGATTTGGTATGTTGTTAATCCACTTAATCTCGTTTCCATAACCCTCGTCAATAATCGTTTTTTTTATCTTATTATAGTAAGTCGCCATTTTGGTTGTTTTCTCAAATATTATGTGTCTTTTTAATTAGAATTCGTATAATTTACACGTACTACAATCTCTATCACAGCCCCGGCAATGCTTCCTATCCCAAGAACCGTACAAACAATCGTAATCGGGACAACATCTCCCCGGGGCGTGCCTTATGCTAAATTCTACCATTTAATTTTCCTCTTATTTAACTCTTTCACCACATACAGTTTCTATTCCCTTTACTATGTGATTATAAAAATCACATTCAGTTGCACATTTTGTTCTTTCTTCTCCAATTTCACAATAACAAGTTCTGTTTTTTGGACTAAACTGAGAAGATTTGGGGCAATCTAAACAAATATTTCTGCTATGTGTTTTATAATTAATTTTTATCATAACTACTCAATTCTTTCACATTATCTGTTTTTAATAATTTGGATCAATTCCTTTTGCTTTTTCAAAAAAATTAGCCACTTCTTCTAACCACTCAATCTCTTCTTTTGTTAATTTGTCAAGGCCACATTTTTCCTGAAAATATTTAAATGAACTATATTCTTGCCATTCTTGAAATTTAATATAATTCTTGCAAATCCTTCCTACTAATTTACAATCTCCTTCTGTTTTAGGTGCAAATCCTAATTTATCCCATAATCCCAATGTAATTTTTCCCAAGAATGCATTCCCATCAAGATTAACGCTCAAAACTTTTCCTGAACCAATATCTCTATAATCTCTTGCCATAATAATCAATTTTATCTATTTTATTAAATCGTCAATTACTTGTTTTATTTTCATTCGCTTTTTAAGTTCATTATAGAAATTCTGATTTAAAATAAGTTCTCCATCCTTTTTCCATTCTCCGCAACCTATAAATATCTTTTCAGAAATAGGGATATCTCTACAGAGTTTTTTGCTGCTGCCTATATAAGCTTTTTCTTCACATTTAGAACAAATAAGTAAAATTTGTTCTAACTTCTTCTTTTCTTCGCTCATTTAATTTTCCTCTTATTTTTTTAAATAAAATTTGTTATTTTTTTAAAATTGATATAAGGATCTATTTTTGTTTTTAATTGATGGTCTTGTTTATGATGGCAATCTTCACATAGAGCTTTGAGGTTTGAATAATCCCAAATTAAGTGAATATTCTCCATTGTTATTTTATGAACAGGTAAAACATGATGGATATTAACTACTTCAAGCATTAATAGCGAATGACTACGCCCATAACCCGTATAAATGGAGCATATTTTTTTACATTCTTCGCAAATTGTTAAGTTTCTTAAATCTCTTTTAATTCCCTCAGGGTTCTCTTTATAATAAGATTTAATGGCAAGGTCCTGAAGTTTTTCTATAAATTGTTTGCTAATTAATTCCTTGTTTTCTTTACTTACTTTTCTCGCGTATTTTTTAGAGACTTCAGCCCAGTTATATTTAACCCATAATTCGTATCCAGTATGATTACCACAATATCGCCTATGATAACTATATTTTCCGTTTTTATTGAATAAAGGTTCA
>JAUWNA010000137.1 GCA_030612905.1 Promethearchaeota archaeon | reverse complement strand
TCAGACCATCATATTAAAGAAATTGAGCGGTACTTTATGGCGTTAGAAATAAAACATAATTTTAAAGAACCATCTTCAAAACTAACTAGTAATGTATTAGGCGTTATACAGCAATCAACGGGGATGTTCGTAAGCCACTTTCTTACTAAACAAAAATATTGGGAGCAAGCGGTCTTTTATAAAATCTTCCGAGTAAACAAAGTCTTTTCTGCTATGTTTGCCCCTAGAAATATTGTTTTAAGCAATGTAATTCAGAATAGTACTATTTTGTATGGCGCTGATTTAAGAAATATTATTAGACCAAAAATTAAAATTTCTGTTCTAGAGATTTTTAGAAGTACCGTAATGAACTTAATGATTTCCTTTTTTGCTTTATTAATCGCACCAAAAAAAGAACTTAATTCAATAAAATACCAATTAGAGGCAATTAAATGGTCTTTAAAAGCTTCGAACTATTACTGTTTTGAAGACTCAGAATTGTTAAATACAATTATCGAACGATTTATATCGTTTGAAAAGCCTAAAGCCCAATTAAAAGCTAAGCGCTTTTATAATAAATTTCTCGAATTAAGAAACCAACCATTTAATTACTTAAAATTTATGCTGCACTGTCCCTTTAGGATTTTAAAGATTCACATTAAAGCAATACTTTTTAGGAAATTAACAAAAAGAAAAATTACCGAAACCAAATTTGAAGTAAATGAATACGACATATTACAACGGGATTTTCCATTACGATATTAATCAAAAATTAGTAAACTTAAAAATTAAATTGGTTATTGAATTAGAATTCTATAGATAGTATATTTTTATATTATCAAAGGTATATTAGTATTTAGTATCAAAAATAAAAATTATTTACAACAATCGCTGTATTAAAATGGAAAACGACGATATTGATGTTAAGGAATTATTTCTTGATATTTTAGCTATAGTAAAGTTCGAGCTTCGCTTCTATAAAGATAAAGAAAGCCCAATGTTCACTCGAATAGTCAAAACGAGAGTGTTCCAACAAAAGCTTCAAAAATTAAAAGATTTTATCAATACATATTTTGAGATCATGTACAAAGGCGACGAAAGCCCAATTAACCAAATCGCCTTACGTACTCAACTGGACAATGTAGCCCGCATCACAAATTATTACAACGACCTATCTAGTTTTTATAAGGATCAAACACAAAACCTCATTACAAAAGAAAAACTTCTAAGTTTAATTGATTACAGTCATATTGAGAGTTTGTTCTTAGTGTTTACAAATATTCTGGATTGGGAACATTACAAAAGCAGTCTAATTTTCCCACACGATAAACGAAAAGAAAAACTCTTAAAAGAATTTCTTAGTAAACTTGCCAGTTCTGATATTAAAGATGTTGAGGACTTAATCGACCTAGAACAAACTATTGATACTTTCGTAAAAAGCATAGAAGTGGAATTATAAGCTTCTTAAAAATTATTAAAACTATTGTTAAAATTGCCTCATGAATATTTTCTTTTTTATTCTTTGATATAAAGTAAAGAGTAAATTATTTTTCTATTCTTATGCACCGTATTTCTAAAAAAATCTATTATTTTAGAATTTCTTTATTCTCATACGACAAATAGTTAAAAATGTTTTTATATTCGGATTTTCATGTAATAGTAAATATAATATAGATTGGATCGATGAGATTCAAGAGCGCAAGCTCAAGTATTATATGAATTCTTATATAGGTATAGGAATATAACAAAAATGGATTGCGTTGCCAATATCTTAGATTTTTACAACAACAAATCTAAGGATGAGGAAATAGACCTGTCTAATTTAAATAAAGTTTGGCTAAGCAATCTCCTTATTAAAATCATGAATAATTTTAACAAAGGGCGAACCAACGATTTAGAGCTACAAAATTGTTTAATATTGCTCGTTAATTTATTCTCCAATGATGATAGTCCTGATTTTTATAATAAAAAAGGAAAAAATGTTCGAGAGCTAGTGGAAAACGATAGATCCAACTATATAGATCTATTAAAATCTGAGTTTTTAAATAATTAGAGAGAAGTAAGATTCAATTATTTTAAAAAACTTTTAGTTCTTCTTCCTTAAATTTGTCATAATCGTTAAAAATAGCATCTATTTCGCTTAATATTTCATTAATGGTCGTTTTTGTTTTTTTATCATGACCAAAAGTGTCTATAATCACTTTATATAGGTTAACATTATATTCCAAGGTTAGTTCTAAAATCTTTTTTAAATCTTTCTCATTAATTCCTTTTTCTTCTAATTTTTTGAAGACACCCTCAATATCTTCCTTCAATTTATTTGTTGCGATTAAAATACTGGAACATTTCTTGAACAAATCCTGTTCTTTTTCGTAAACAAAAAGATCTTCTTCTGTTAATTGCGAATTATCGGCAATCTCCTCTAATCTTTCATTTAAAAGGCTTTTAACTTTTTCGTAAATCTTAATTGCTAATAATATCTTTTCCTTACTTCTAATTAAGTCATTTTTTCTTAACAATCGAGCTTCAATGATTTTTAAATACGCGTCTTCGAAATAAATTTGAAGTTCCCCGAATGTACTTTTTTCTCCTTCAGCAATTTTTAAAACAATTTGTTGTAAATCCTCATTTAGCATATCTATTTCTTTAGCAGATAGATCATCTAAATTAAGAATTTTAAATATTTGATTAGCCATAGATTTAATCGATAACGCTTTAATATTCAATTCCCGAGCCCTGTTCTCAATGTTAGTGATGCTTCTAACTTCTCCTACTTTTTCGCAATAATTGAAAATCTTAATAGCGTCATCAAGTAATTTATTAAACTTTTTTTGATTAGATAATATGTAATATTTTGAATCTTGTATTTTTTGAATAGCTCTATCCATTTGGATTTCTAATTCGAATATATAATCTAATAAATTTACTTGCTTTCTTTCAGAAAGAATTTTAGACTTGCTTGCCATATCTGCCTCTACTGATTTACCTGTGAAAAACCATAATAGAGCTGCTGGCATCCAAAAAAAGATAGAAAAAATCATCATATTAAATACACTTCCAAGAATCGATATTAGAGTAAATGATATTAATAATGTAATTCCCTTTCCAACTTGTTCCGAAAGGCTAAAAAATGAGGTAGACGTACCCTTATGTTCGGGAAGATTTACATCTAACATAACTGCATTCTTGTTAGAAACCCATCCTGTACTTAAAATCGAACCTATAAACCCAAAAATGAAGTAATAAACGTAGCTTGGATAAATCTTAAAAATCTCAATAATAGTTGAAACGATATAAGAGGTAATCTCTGTGGTAGGGATTGGATCTGGATAACTTAAATTAGTAACAAATTCGCTACTAAGAGTTTGAATCGAAAAAAGTGTTAATAAGACAAAAGGAATGCTTAGTATCATACAAGCTGTCGCTAATCGCGTTCTATTTTTTTTATTAATTCGAAATAAAATATCGCCAATATAAGACATTATCATGTTTCCCAGTAAGTACCCTATACCTAGTAAGCCAGCAAATATCGTCGCTGTTTGAAGCCTAATTTCATCAGGTAAAACGTTAAAATAATGGCTCGAAAGCATAGAAGTCATAAAATAAACTAAGATCGTACCCGGAATGATAGCGAAAAAGCCTTGTATTATTAAATATCGATTAGTTTTCTTCTTTAAGATACTTGACAAATCTTTTTTTGAGATTTTATAGCTATATTCCAAGTTCATCTCAACCATATCCAATAGCTCGTTCTCGCTAGCACCACGCTGAGGGATTTTAACAAAAAATAAAATAAATACAATTATAGTACTAATTCCAGATAACAAAAAAAAGGGGAACCTCCAACCTAGTATTGGTCCTACAAAAGAAGATAAACCCTGACCCACGCCATTGGAAACTGAACTTAGTATTGCAAGCGTACCAAACCATCCAGATCTCTCATCAGGAGGAATCGCATCAGAAATAATTGAATAACCAACTGGCAAGACACAACCAAGCCCCATTCCACTCGCCATTCTAGAGATCACTAACATTGAAAAATTTGTGGAAAAAGCAGTTAGCATCATCCCAAAAGTCCAAGAAAAAGCTCCTGCCATTATAACTTTTATTCTGTCAATACGATCGGTATAATACCCCCAAATTAAAGCAAACGAAGCGCTAGTTAACAAAAAAAACGAATCTGGAATTGCTATAAGCGCTTCAGGGATATTAAACTCAATTCTAATTACCCCATAGCTGGGAATTAGCATGTTAGCGCATGCTATTGACACAAATAGTAATAACATGACTAAAATAATAGGGGCTAAGTCCTTTATTTTAATCCTTGTAAGTTTTGGCCGTCCTATAGCAATTACCACTTAGATATAATTAATTCTCTTAAATATTAAATAGCATTTGGAAATTAAAAAAGCTTGTAAACAATGTAAAATATCCAAACTGATTATTTAAAGTTAAGAGTTACTAAAAATTTAACTCTGGATTAAGTAAAACTTTAATGCCGCTTCCACATGGACATCTAATGTATCGAGTAATTTTATGTTAGTATCTTTTTGTTGGAGAATTAATGGTAACTCAGTGCATCCAAGAATAACACCATCTACTTCGTAATTATTTATTATTCTTAAGAGTTTTTGCTTACTTTCTTCTGTAAAATTACCGATCACCAACTCATCAAAAATAATTTGGTTTATTGTATCTTGTTCCGGTTCTGAAGGCGTAATAATCTGCATATTTAATTTAACAAAAAAATCTTGGTAAAACGAAGATTGCATCGTAAATTTTATGCCTAGTAATAATAGCTTATTTAGTTTCTCTTGTTGCGCTTTTTCAGCTATAGCTTCTACAATGCTAAGTATTGGAACTTTCGCCAATTGAATTAAATCTTCATAAACCGCGTGAGGAGAATTTGCTGCCATTAAGATAAAATTAGCTCCTGCTTTTTCTAAAGATTTGATTCCTTCCATTAAGTAATCGACATATTCAACTTTATTATTACTATGTTCAAGATCAATTACTCTTTGAAAATTTAAGCTAAAAATTACTATTTCAGGGTAAGCGTAGTCTTGCTTTTTTTGATAGTATTTTTCTAAAATTTGAGCGTAATATTTTATCGTAGATTCGTAACTCATCCCTCCCAATATACCTATCTTTATCGCACTCATCCTAATTAAACCTCCATTCCCATTCGCTTCTAAGGGTTCTAATTTTTATTTTTTATATTTTTTTCTCTAATGAATTCTTAAGACTAATAATTATTCACACTTATTCATATTTTTCTTGTTTTTTACTCAGAATGTATGTTTAATACCTATTGTAAAGTTTAGATAGATCATCGTGAAATCGGGATTTCACGAATATTAACTTATAATAAAAATTATGAATATTTTACAATTTTTTAATAATAGATTGTAAAAATAGTGGAGCTGGGGGGAACCTATTATTATATTTATATCAATATTTTATAATTTATCAATTTTTTAATAAATAGAAAACTTGCTTCAATTAAAGAAAAAATATAAAATCAATTCTATATGATTTTTTTTATCTGAAAAAGATTTTCAGATCGTAAATTATACTATAAATTAGAAGGATGAACATGGTTGTAAAAGGAAAATTGTTGATAGGACCAATATTAGCGATTATTGGGGGTATAGTAATGACCTTCTCTAGCTACATGGTATTCACATCTATTGCTTCTATTGAAGCGAACTTAGCAATAGCCGCTCTCACTTGGGAAGACACGGGGTTCTCTCGCGAACTCATGTATCTGAGATCTATATGTACTCTGCTTTGGGGCTTGATGGGGGTCATTGGTGCGATTTTTGCTCTAATTGGAAAAAAATTTGGAAGTGTAATAGCATTACTTGGGGGCGTTTTAGGGATTGCAGGATGGTTTATCCCCTTAGGCGCGATAACGATTAATACGGTCGTCATACCCGTATCTTTATCTGCCTCCTTCATGCTTTTAGATCCAATTATTATTATTATTGGAAGCTTGATAGGTTTACTATTAAAAAAATGAACTTACACTTTTTTTTATTTTAATGAGTT
>JAUWNA010000154.1 GCA_030612905.1 Promethearchaeota archaeon | reverse complement strand
AAGAAGAGGAAATATCTATTCCACTAAAGAAATCAATTGCGATTTGTACATTTTTTTAAATATTAGGCCAATTAGATCTTCAAACGACTCTACAACACCTACTCCTTGTATTGCGATAGTTTTATTGATTTTAAAGTTCTTATATTTAAAATAATTAATATTTTCTAAAAACTCAGAAGTATCAAATGTATCCGATAAATCTTGTTTGTTAAACGCGAGGATTTTGGGCATTTTAATGAGATGGTCTTCGAAATAATTACATATTTCGTTCCAAGACGTTAAATTTCTGTAATAAACTTTTTGCTGTGAGTCCGCTACAAAAATAATCCCATCGATGGCTTGTAGTGTAATTGGTCTGGTAACTATATAGAAATCTTGTCCCGTTGTAGAGTAAAGGTGTATTTTAAGAAGCCATTGTTGGTTTTTGAATGTAATAGTTCCGTAATCAAAGAATAACGTTCTACCTACGCTACTCTCAATACTTAAGACTTCATCTTTCTTTCCAAAATGGTTAAAGAGCGATTTCATAGTAGTGGTTTTCCCTGAAAGTGCTGGACCAAAATAACAAATTTTTAATTGAATAGTTTGACTTAAATGATCTATTATCATTTTAAACTTTTTTAAATTGGTTTTTGTCTTATATTTTAATTAGAAGTATATTAATTTCTATTTTTTTCTACTTTTTTTAAGAATTTCAATATTACGCGATTAAGAAAAAGTACGAGGACATTAATTAAAGTTGAGTTTAACTTCTTTTATTACTTCACCAGTTCGGTGTAATAATTCAGATGCAATTTGTTGAGATGGCCATCCACCCAATCCACAATCAGGGCCAATAAATCTTAATCGTTCTTTATATAATTCTAAAGCGTCAAGGAGATTCTTTTTAATTCTCTCTTTAGAGTCAATAAGGCTCATCATGCCTTCGGTGGTTTTTAAATATTCCCATGTTTTTCCAGAGTCTATTGTTTCCGCGATTATATTATCAATATTGGTTCGAGAAATTCCAACGCGAATAAATTTATCGAATTGATCTAAATTTTTTTTAGAAATCTTATTGGATTTATTTGAAGCATATTCACAGGTTAAAACATCGATGTTTTTACTTTTTAAAGGAATGTCTGCTCTGTTTAAAGTGTGTATATGAATTTGGGTGGTAATATCCTTTGTTTTAACTCCATCTAGAGATTTATCAAAGATTTTTATTATTTCGTCGTCGCTAATATTTAGGAGATCGGTATAACCAAAAGAAGGCTCATCAATCGCTATTACTGAAGTTTTTAAATACTTGTTATTAAGAATTGAATTTTTTAGGAAATAATTAACTGATTTAGCAAAGTTTAAAGCTAAATCGTTATAGACTGTGAAACTATGTTGTTTAACATATAACTCAATCGGTCCAGTGACACAAATTTTAATCTTAATAGGGTTACCCGTATCCTCGTAATATTTTTTAGCAAATTTTTCAATTACCAAAATTTCGGGAATACAAGCTTTGTTATTATCAATTAAACCCGGATTTACTTCGTAATCTTCAATAGGTTTTAGAAATTGGGTATGCATGTTCATTAATTGCGGGTAATTAATAATTTGAACCCCAGCATTTAATTTATATTTAAAGCAGTCAACCATGGGATTAATAAAATAAATCTGAATTCCTTTATTAAAAAAGATGTCATTATTATTTACAATTGCTTTATAAGCAATCCAATAAAATCTATTAAACGACTCTTTATCGATATTATCGGGTAGAGGAAAGCTACCTACATCGTCAAATTGGGGAAATTCAAATTCATCCATTGATCAAACACAAACACTAATATCGTTAATCATAAATAATCGGTTATAACAGATATATTTATGGAACGTGAGTTATTTAGTAAACAAATAAAAAGAAAGAAAAAACAGCAAATTGCTGAATTAGCGCTAGCTGCGAAAACTGCTAAGGAAAGAAATGGCAAGCCATTTATATTTCACTTTCTTACAACTTTAAAATGTAATTGCGATTGTGAAACTTGTCTTTGGAAAGATAACACGAAAAAAGACGAACTAACGCTAGAGGAAATCAAGCGCATATATTTGGAAGCAAAGGAAGCAGGATTTTTAGTAACTATTCTATGGGGTGGAGAACCTCTCATTAGAAAAGATATTACTGAAATTATTAAATTTGTTAAAAGAGAGTTAAAGTTTACAATTGTTGGAATAGTTACGAATGGTTGGTTCCTTCCAGATAAAATCAAAGAATTTGGAAATGATATAGATTTTATTCTTATGTCTCTGGACTCCCCTATACCTGAAGAACATGATCAGATTAGAGGGTTGCCTGGATTGTATGATAAAATAATGGATGCTGTTACTATTGTTAAAGAAAGCTATCCATTGATTTCGCTACAATTTAGCTTTTCAATTAGTAAATATAATATAAATCGTGTTGATGAAATGATAATTTTATCAGATAAAATTGGGATTCCAGTAGCTTTTAACATAATAAATACTGTCCGTCATTATTCACACGGTGATGTAGATGAGAAAGGCATACTTTCTGCTAATGATAACGATATGAGTAAAGCATTTGAAAAAATTTTAAACGCTAAGAAGAACGGTTCGAAAGTGTTAAATTCAGAAATGTATCTAAACCATTTTATTGGTGGCAAAAAGCAATACAAATGCCACGCAAAAAAGGTTTTCATGTTTGTAAATTACAATGGAGACATTGAAAATTGTCTTCAGATCGATAAACCTATAGCTAATTTGCGACAAATATCTGTTAGTGAAGTGTTACAACTTCCTCAATTTGTTAAATTCATTAAAGAGAGCGAGAAATGTTATAGCTGTAATTCTCCCACAATGATCGACACAAGTTATTTATGGGATGATCTGAGATTGTTAACAAAATCAGGAGGTATCTCATTTGGTTAGATTTTTATTATCTCGTCTAGTAGTATTTCGCTATTAGAAGATCTAAATCCTCCTCAACTAAATCAAATAGTATAAAAAATAATATGTCTATTATCCTTCGGTGGTTTTTTTCATTTCGTATTTGAGAATATGTATTGGGAGATAATTCCTTTAACATATCCAATTTGTTTTTTTCTATGAAAGCAATATTTTGAATTATATTTGAAGTGAAATATCGGATTAAATCAATTATTCCTAATTTATATTTAGACTGAAATAGTTTAATATTAGGTATTGGTATTTCCTCTTCTAATTTAGTCTTACTTCTCTTTATCGTTATATTTTTAGCCCTAAATAAAAATTTTATAATTTTTGAATTAAGGTAAGCAAGAAGAAATAAGTGATCAATGTCGTTCTTCCCTTCCCTTAGCCACAAGAAATAAGTATCAGATGTAGCATAATACGAATCTTTAGTATATCCAAACACATTTGATTTGGATATATAACTAAAAAACATTTTAGGTTCCTTATCATAGAAAGGTTCGAGATTAATTAATTTTCTTTTATTTTCAGTATCAGACTGAGTAATATAGCTCCCTCTTCTTGGAAAATATAAATCTTTTACGTTTTCTTTTGCGTTTTTTAAGGTCCTTTCCAATTCCTCTTTGTATTGATGTAAATAGGACGTTAGTGTGGGGTATTTTTTTATAAAAAGCCCATTTCTTTTAGTTTTATCTCGATTTGAAAATTCTTCTTTATTAAAATATATGAGATAACGACTAAAACCTTTCATTTCATAGCCAAAAGACTTAATGGAACTACTTTTATAAATTTTTTTCAATCTTTTTTTTTCTTCCTCGTTTAATTTAACAAATTCACCGTTAATTTTGACGAATGCATCGTTATCCCTAAGTTTAAGATTCTTATTATGTTTTAAAATAAAAATCTCGTCTTTAATTAATATAAGCCCATTTCTGATAATAAAATAATCTTTTAAGAAAGTCGTTTTATCTTTTACTACACAAAAGGACTTAATTTTTTCAACGATATTTTTTACTTCAATTGGATACAAAAGATTCCAACTGCCTTCACTATTTAACTCTCTGTTAGTTAAGGCAGATTGATATCGCGTAATAAAATTGTGATTTAAAGAGTGTTTCAAGGAATGGTTCAGCGTGTCAAAAATAATTTTATTAGAGTTGTCATCAAATTGATTTTGGGGTTTAAAACTTGAAATTTGTACTACTTCTATTTTCCTATTTGTTTTTTTTAGCTTATCGTTTTCTGTCTTCTTTTGAAGCGAAAAAATACAGTTATGTTGTCCAAGAGCATCTCTAAATATTCTTAGTCTCGATAAATCAATATATTGAATTAAAAAACACTCGTCTAATATGTGTGGTTTCAAAAATTTAATACCTGTTTTCTGAGATTTAGTAATCCAATAATTTGTTGTGATATAAGTAAGAATTCCCCCCGGTTTCAACTTAGCTATTCCAAGGTGGATAAAGAAATAAAACAAATCCATATTACCCACGAAGTATTCGCGACAAAAGGGATAATTTTTTATCAAGTTCTGAAAGACTTTTGCGTTATAATTTTGACCTAAGTAGGGCGGGTTCCCAATTATAACATCGAATTTTTCGTTAGTATCTGAACCTAAAAAATTTTCAAAACGAAATTGAACGTTAGGATAATTTTTAGCCAATTGTGATTTTAAACGATTATCAATCTCATACGCAGTTATGTTTGTGAGATTGTATTCCAATAGATATTTTAAAAAAACACCTTCCCCTGTTGTAGGATCAAGAACCTTTAAATCGTTAATTTCAACACTAAATTTATCTTCATGGTTTAAAGTTTTAAGTAGCTCGAGAACATTTGAAACCATAAACTTAGCGATATAGCTAGGTGTAAAAATTTGTCCAATAATGGCGCTTTGTTGTTTTACATCCTTTTTTGAATCCATCTATTCTTAATATTAGTTTATAACCTCTAAAAAGGTGATGTTTTTCTAAAAAGAAAGGAAAATAGTTAAAAGCTATAGTAATGTGTATTATGATGGAGGAATAAAACTGGAAAAAAATAATACTAAAAAGTTGGAATTACCCATTTCATCTAAAACAGGCGAACCATTAAAGCCATTTATAAAACCGAAGGATGCATTACCATCAGGTATCCTATATATTGCCTTGGGATTTTTATGGTGGTGGTCACATATATCATATTCTTGGGGAACCTTACCAATTTATACTTATTTTTTATTTTTTATTTTTTTATTAATTGAAGGGTGTATGTTGATTTCTCGAGCAAAACTAGGCAATAAACACGTGCTGGCTCACCAAATAATCGTATTAATAATCGACCTCTTTATATTTTTTATGGGATTTGTTTTTTCAATAATCTTGGGGTCAATACTTGGTCTATTGGGCATGGTAGGCGGTATTATAATCATTATAATATGTACTTTGGTCTCCACTATTCATTGTATATATTGGCTCGTGAAGTTGGAAAAATACAAGGTTAAATATTAAGTCATTAGAAGAGGTCGTAACTAGATCATTTATAAATGAAATATTACTAAGTCATACTGATGCTCAACTTGAATTTCTAGCCACTTGTTTTGGAGCGAATATTTATAATTTTACTAAGAATACAGATAAAAATA
>JAUWNA010000271.1 GCA_030612905.1 Promethearchaeota archaeon | reverse complement strand
CCTTTTGCGGACCTTCTAGATGTTGTACTTTTACGGGCCAATATGTGCACTCGAATGGACACAGAAGCCTTTACCAATTATTACAACCGCACGAAGAGAATTTATTCAAATTCTTAAAAGTTAAGGGATATGACGTTGTCTGGATAGGAAGGAACGATCTTTTCAGTAAAGAGGCTATTAAACAAAGCGTAACGAAAAGGTTAAGAATGAAAACTGGTGCTTGGAAAACTAATCCTTATCCTATAGACCATCCTATGAGAAAATCTTTTTATTATGGTGAGAGAACGTTATATCAATCAGAAGATACTGATTATCACATTATTCAAAAGGCAATTAACTATTTAAATTCTGAACATAAGAATCCTTTTTGCCTATATATAGCCTTGAACTTCCCTCATCCCCCTTACACGGTTGAGGAGCCTTACTTTTCTATGTACGATCGAAAATTAGTACCCACACCAGTACCACCTAAATTAGACGATAAGCCAGAATTTATGAGTTTAATTCGTGAAAAGTATGGTTTGAACAATTTAGATAAAGATGATTTCAGAGAAATTATCGCTACATATTATGGAATGGTTTCTCGCGTAGATTACCAATTTGGGCAAATAATCGATAAATTAAAAGGTATCGGAGCCTATGAAAACAGCGCAATCTTCTTCTTTGCTGATCACGGAGATTATACGGGAGACTATGGATTAACAGAAAAATGGCCTAACGCTTTCCAAGATTGTCTTATCAACGTTCCGTTAATTGCAAAAATACCTGGTATCGAATCAAGAGGAATTCTATACGATCAATTAGTACAAACGATTGATCTATTTCCTACAGTATTGAATATTGCTCAAATTGAAACCCAATACACCAACTTTGGCAAAAATTTAATTCCTCTTATAGAAGGGCGCTTATCGAAACTAAGAGACGCTGTTTTTGCTGAGGGAGGATACAACCCTCGCGAACCTCAATGTTTTGAACCGGTTGTTAAAAGTCCTGAAATACCGGGCATTGGTATTTATTACGATAAAACTAACATACCTCAAGAGAATCCATCCACCGTAGCTCGATCTGCTATGATAAGAACCAAAACATGGAAACTCGTTATTCGAGATAGTGGGAAGGAAGAGCTTTACGATTTAATGTACGATCCAAATGAAGCGAGTAATTTAATTGATATATACGCTTACGACAAAATTAAAGCAGATCTCAAAGAACAATTACTCCGGTGGTATTTAAGAACTAGCGATAATGCTAATTGGAAACGTGAAAGAAACGTTTAATCAATTAGTTCAATAAGGTATTTACAAAAATCTAATTTTTAAAATTTTTAAAGTTTTTAAAGATTAAAATCTAATAGATAAGTAATATAATTTTTTGATTTGTAGTGAATTTTAAAATGAATTTAAAAGATGTAAAAATTGAAGTTGTGTTTATAGGAAAACCACAATGGGAAGCTGGATGGCCTTATTTGGGATATGATAATAATAAAACGATAAATTCCATTAGGAAACATCTAAACGAGAAATTTAATAAAATCGAGTTTAACTATAGTGAGATTGTTACAACATACGATAACGAATTAGTTAACCAGATTAAAAAAGATATCGAAGAGGCTGATGGGGTTATAGTTTTTACGATAGGGCATTATGGAGACCCAGGGATTGTTCAAGCGGGCATTGAATTTATTGAAAGTAAAAAACCTGTAATATTGGCCAATTATATTTACGCTGGAGACCATACATTCACAAAAATATTCTCAAGTGTTAAAGACAAGAATTTTCAGCTATCTATTTTGTCTTCAAAAAATTTAGAAGATTTTGACAAAATGTTTGAGAATATGTTTAATCTCGTACATTTAAGAGGAAAAAGGGTTTTGGTTTACGCAAAGGACACCATTAAAATGAACTGGGATGTCATATTAGGGTTGTTTAATCCCGAACGGATGCGAATAGCTAAAAATCATCCAGAGTTTTTGGATCAAATAGGTAAGATGAGTAGCGATGAGGAATTTGAATTTTATACCGATACGGTTGGTTTTGATCAAGCACACCAGTGGAGAAAGGATGAAACACTCTATAAAGAAATCTTAAAAAATGTTTTCGGTATAGAAATGATTAGAGGAGATCCAGAGGAGATTCTCAAGTATTATAATGAAGTTAACAAGGACCAAGCAAATGAGATCGCTCAAAAATGGATTAAAAATGCTACGATAGTAGAACCCACGGAAAAAACCATTTTAAATTCCGCAAAACTATACCTAGCTTTTAAAAAAATCTTAAAAGATAAAGACGTTGACATTTTTACTCCCGATTGTGGCACATTCTTATTGTGCGGTGCATTTCCCGCTTATCCTTGCATGGCTTTTTTCGAATTAAGTAAAGAAGGAAAATACGGCATATGTGAGTCCGACATGGATTCGACCATAAGCTTTCTTTTTGGACTGTACTTAACTGGTAGACCTGGATATGTGTCCAACCACACTTTTGATATCAAAAAAAATCAAATCACATATATGCATTGCGTAGCTCCATGTAATTTACAAGGGCCCGAGGGTCCACAAGCGCCTTATGATATCGTATACCATGGTGAAACTCATTTTTTAGGTGCCTCGCCTCGCGTTAAATTTCCAATAGGGGAACCAGTAACGACCATTAAAATCAGCGTTTTTGAAAAAAAAATCTCAATCCGTACAGGAAAAATAATAGATAACATAGTGGATGAAAAAGGTTGCGTTTCTAAAATGCTAGTAGAAAGCGATGTTGAAAAAATTATGGAAAACTATGATTGGAACGCATTTGGATGGCATAGAGTAACCTTCATAGGCGATTGGAAAGAAGATTTCATAAACGGAGCAAAAATTTTAGGTTTAAAAGTTGTCGAAGATGACAGATGAATATCAGAAAACATTAAAATAGATTCTCAACAAAATTGTATATGAATTAATAATAATAAATAAAAAGTGATAAAATATGAGAGAAAAAGATAGAATTCATTCATTTTCAGGTCATTTTCTTTATTCGTTAGCTGCGATTCCAAGCTCATTGCATTACAATATGATCCAATCATTTTTAATATTTTTTTATACCATTGTAGCCGGGTTATCTCTTGGAGCAGCCGGTTTACTTTTGCTATTATATGGTATTTGGAACGCCGTTAACGACCCACTAATGGGATATTACATGGATAAATGGAAATTCAAAAAATGGGGGCGACGCATCCCTTATATGGTAATTGGAATAGTTCCATTTACTATTGGTTTTATATTTTTATGGTGGGTTCCGTGGACAGACCAAATGGGAATTTTCTTACATGGTTTGATTATGTTGTTTTTATTCGATTTCGGTTTCACACTGGCAATGACCGCATGGTCGGCACTATATACAGAAATGTATGAAGACGAGAAGGAGCGCGCGTCGGTTGTTGCCATTAAAGACTTGATTGCTTTTCTGTCCGCGATGATTGGAATAATAATACCTCCTTTATTAGCATCTGCAATGGGATGGCCCATAGTAGGTATATTATTTGGTGCTTTAATACCGATTACTATGTTATTGTCTCTTTTAGGTATAAAGGAAAGGAAGGAATATCAGATCGATGAACCACTCCCTATTTTCACGGCATTTAAAGAAACTTTAACGAATATTCCGTTTCTAAACATTACTTTGACCTACACATTAATAGATTTCTTTACTGGATTAACACTAACCGTTCTCCCTCTATATGCCCGATTTATTCTTAAAATGGATGAAGGTTTAGTTGGATTTGCGGCGATAGGGATTGCCTTAGGGATTCTTACAAGCGTCTTATTCTGGAAATGGGTTTATGCCAAAAAAGGTCCAAAGTATGGATTATTGCTCTCTATTGGAATTTTTACGATTGGAATATGGCCTTTATTCCTTGTCGATAATTTTCCTCTCCTAGTTATTCTTACAATAATTCCAGGATTTGGAGCAGGGGGAATGTTAATGACTGAACCAGCTATGAGCGCCGCAATAGATTCACACGAACTAAAGACGGGCAAAAGGCGAGAAGCCACATTTATGGGGGTCTTAACTTT
>JAUWNA010000193.1 GCA_030612905.1 Promethearchaeota archaeon | reverse complement strand
TGAGCACGCAACAATCGTTCATATCGAACTTAAACCGGGAGAGGCTCTTAAAAGGCACTTAACACCTGTAGACGCATTTTTCTACGTTCTTGAAGGCAACGGTATTGTTGAAATTGGAAAGGAAAGGAAAAAAATTCACAAAGATCAATTGATCTTCAGTCCTGCTAAAATCTCTCATATATTGGCAAACGAATCTGACGATATATTTCGATTCTTAGTTATTAAAACACCTACTCCTACTTCTGAAACAAAAATTCTTTAAAGACTTATATCCTTTTTTATAACTTATCCCTAAAGTAAAAATAATTTGAACAATAAAATTAATATTTATAATTACATTTGTAATTATTAGTGATGTAAAATTATGAAAACATTACAAATTAGGTTACCTGAAAGTTTGTTGAATAAAATAGATAATTTCATAGAAAAAGGTTTATTTAAGAGTAGAAGCCAGTTATTAAGAGAAGCACTACAAAAATATGTTTCAGAATTTAATTATGCAGGTACTTTGCCTTATATTGTTGGTCCTTTCTCACCAGCCGAAATAGATTTACTGAAAAAGGATCCCAAAGAACCACTTGAGATTTCTGTATCTCAAGTAAATATCATATGTGAAGATATTAGCAATTTAGGTAGAATAATAGAATGAATATTTTGAGTGGCTGGCAGATTGATAAAAATTTAGGTGTTTTTCGAATACCTATTCGCATTACTCATCCAAGTACCAAGCTTTCCGTCTTAAAATATTGCCTTTTTGATTCAGGGTTTTCTGGTTACTTAGGTCTTGATAAAGCTACAATAAATTTATTGGGGCTAACAAAAATTGGGCAAGGAAAAGGTTTGACAGTATCAGGACTAATAGAATATGACAATTTCGAAGGAATTATCGAAATTATTAATCAAGACCAGAAAGGAATCGGAAGAATAATAAATAAAGAAATCTCAATTAAAAACACTGAAAATATTATAATCCCCATTCAAGAATTTGATATACCGATAATAGGTATTAAATCCATTCTTCAGTTTTCATGGCTATTACTTTCTGACAAAAAAGCTATCTTTCTTCTAAAATAATTTATCTAATAACCAAAAATATCTTAACAATATTTAATCCACATTACCGCATCATCTTTGGGAAGGAATGATGGAATCTCTGAAACCTTGCGAAAACCCATATGGTTATAAAATAATTCACCTATATTATTGCTTTTTTCCATAAAGAGATAAATAACGCGCAATTTATGTCCCGCTTTAGAGAAATATTTTCTCGCTTCATTTTCTATCGACAACACCAAATCTCTCATTACGCCTTGTCTTTGAAATTCTGAAAGTGTGCCTAATGCAACTAACTCTATAATACCGTCCTCCAAACCACCCCGAGTATCCCATGAAATAGTTCCAAGGACATTTTTTTCGCTTAGGCAAATATTTGTTTTATACCGATAAATTAAATCTTTAGCAAACTTTTGAGCGCGCTGTTGATTGTTTTCGACTTCCTCTAAATACATCTTTACGATAATATCCATATCTTTTTCTGTAGCGTTTCTTATTATTTTATCCATAAAATCACCTTCATTTACCTTTTTTTCTGATTAATTTAAAATTCCCTTTAGTAATCTAGTTAATCCATTTAATAATAGGGGGAGAGCAACCATTATAGCTACGAGGTTAAATACAATAGTAGGGATAATTAAGATCAAAACACCAAAAATTATTGTTAATAAACCAATTACCATTAGAATATAGCGATATTCTTTTCGATAATCATAGTTCATTGAACCAACATATAACATTGATAACCCTACAAGAAGGATTACAACCCCAAGCAACCGGATGCTAAAAATCGCAGTAGCAATAGGATCAGTAATTAAACTGATGATGAGAATTATTCCCATAAGCAATTCGAGAATTGCTATTGAATGCTTTACAACAAGATGACTCGTTTTTAAATGATTGTCAGATCTGGCATTCAATAATTGGGTTAACCCTATGAATATCATAATTACAGCTAAAATTACCAAAATGGAAACGACAGCTGCGGCAGAGAAAATAAAAAGCGAGAGAGATAGAGCAATAATAATAATTCCTGAAATTATGTTGAAATTTTTTGGGTTTAATGAAGCCATATTATTCAATCCTCTCTTAGTTTATTACAAAAATTTGATGATGTTAGCTTTATGAAAGTATTAAGATAAAAAAAATTTATTCTTGGTTTTTTTTAATTAAATTTGGGATAATAGTTCGATTAAAGCCCTCGGAATTTCTCTGTAATTATTTACAGCAAAAAACTTACCTTGCCCCGCTTTGGCAATTTCTCTGCATGTATCGATGCCTCTTGCAGCATCATTTTCGGCAGGTATCCCTATTACATGTAATTTAGGATACTTTTTCGCTAAGTCGATTGGGCTATCCCCTCTATTATAGTTACCATCACTAATTAAAATTCCAAATTTGTTTCTTGTTCTTTCTTTAATTTTATCTAATTCTTTCAACCCTTTCTCTAAACCGATATGGATGTTAGTAAACCCAACCGCCTCAGAATCCAAGATTTCGTCGATTATTGTTATAATTGGCTTTTTTTCGTCAATTTTTTTAAGAACCATTGCGGTAGAGTTGAATAAAACTATACCGTATTCTTCTTTTTCCATATTATAGGCTAAAACGGAAGTAGTGAGAGCTGCATTAAGCAAAAGTTTTCCGTACATGCTTCCACTTGTGTCAAGAATCAGGATTATTTTCCTTTTCTGCCGTTGTCTTCTTATTCCATAGATATCTTTATAAGTTAAGCTTTTTTTGTAAATATTCAATGGATTGTGCTGGATAGTTTCATCCAAGTCAAATTCTGGCATTCCAACATGATAATAAGGGACAGTTTTTTTATAATTACCTCTAATTCCCTTACTTGATATTTTTAACGAAGTTTTTAAAATGCTTTGTCTGGCTAGCCTTCTAAAAATTTTTTTATATTTTTCTGAAATTGGACGTCTTATAAAGAAGTAGACTTCTGCCATAGAAGTTTCAGAATTTTTAGCTTTTTCTGTGAAGAACTTCACGCCTTCGTCACAATCCAAAGCATCGGTTGAGGCGTATACGTTTGACTTAAGTAAGCCTAAAATTGCTTCGAGATTCTTGTATTGAATAGCTAAGTAAGTCAGTTCCTTAATTTTTTTGTAATCTAATGTATTTGCTAAATGCTGATAATAATCTGGTTTTTTCCTTTTTTTCCGAATTATTTCAAATCTTAAGATTTCTCCGTCGGGAATCCTTTCCGTAAGTCTAACATGAAGCCTTTTACTCTCAATCTCCTCGGAATCCTCCGCAGAGAAATCATCGATTATTGAAAATCCATTTTGTTTAAAACTGATAGTACGATATCTGTAATAATTTCGGTTTTAGAACTGGTTACGCCATCTTCAAGGTCAATCTTGTTATATAAAGCCATGATTGCCGCATCGACCCAATTTTTTGAACTATTTTCATTTTCCGATTTAGAAATTAACTCAGCCAAATCAATTGCGCCTCTTATCGAACTACCCCTTCGTATTGAAGTACTATTTCTTGAAATTTGAACTATTTGTTGTGAAATGATTGCGATTTTATCGCTACTAGGATTACTCAGATTGGCTTCTTGTTTAATAATAAGAATCTCTTCTTCAGGAGGTTGGAAATCTAATTTTATCCAAATAAATCTATCTTTTAAAGCCTCTCCTATAACGGTCACGCCTATATGAGCAGCAGGATTTTGGGTAGCAATAACAAAAAACTTTTTATGAGCTTTAATTGTTTTTAGTTTAGGTATTTCTATCGTACCTTCGTCTAATGCAGTTAAAAGAGAGTTTTGAGTACTCTCAGGCATTCTGTTAATTTCGTTAATAAAAAGACAGCCCCCTTTGAGCATTGATGAAGTTAGTGGCCCATAAACGTAAGCGTCTTCTATATAACCCTTTGAAATCACCATTGGTGGATCCCAATAGCCAACCAAATTATGAGCAAGCGTTTCTTCTGAACAGTCTATTCGAGCAAAACCAATATCGTAATAAGAAGCAATTGCCTTTGCAATTCTCGTTTTTCCGACTCCTACAGAACCTTCAATTTTAATATTTTTTCTAACTGTCCTTGCCAGAATAATTTTTTTTAATTCTTCAGTTCTTCCAATGATTTTGTATTTACTCTGTATCTCTTTAACAATCTCAGAAGCATTTACCATGATATTATTAATATTTCATTTCTAAAAAATTAAACCAAATACATAGATACTAATTTAAAATTAATTTTGACAAGACTCATAATGTAATAATAATCCGATTTCGATATAAAATAGATTATGAAATAAATAAATTGGATTTATATATCATTATTTCCCGTAATATTTCTTCTTAGCAATCTATTCGAGTAAATTTTGTATTGTAATAAGAAGTTATATTGTAATTATTTTAGATTAAATGACTTTGACAACCAGATAATACGTTTTTGAATTTTTTTCTTTATTTTTTCATCTGTTTCATTATTTAATCTTAATTTTAACTCGTCAATTATCTTCGGGCTTTTTTTCAATTGTGCGTACTTTACCCATTTTTGACCGAAAGCTAATTTAGGTATAGCGGGATCGTTAGGTAATGACTTTTTATTTACATAAAACAGTCTTAAATTGAATAACATTTCAATTCCTTCTAAATCCCTTAAATTATTTTTAGACAGGTCTAAGAGCCTTAGTTTTTTTAATTTACTTATCCCTTCAAGAGATTCAATTAAATTATTTCTTAAATGTAATGCTCTCAAATTTAAACAACAATCAAGCCCTTGAAGCTTTTTTATGCGATTTTTATTTATTTCTAAACTTACAAGAGACTTCAATTTTTCTAAACCTCCTATATAATTAATATCATTATCAGAAAGATTTAAAGACTCTAATTTCTTAAGGTTATCAAGTCCTTTTATTTCTTGGATA
>JAUWNA010000112.1 GCA_030612905.1 Promethearchaeota archaeon | reverse complement strand
GCACTAAATTAAAAAGCGCTTCAGCAATTGTGTAGAACGCGTATTCAACGTTTTCTCCTGTTAAGGCGCTAGTTTCGATATATCCCAAGTTTAGAGATTTAGCTAAGTTTGAGCCTTTTTCTGATGTGATCTTGATGTATTTAGCTAAATCTTTTTTATTTCCAATAATGTAACCTACCAAATCTGGTCTTCCTTCTAATTGCTTTTGAATGTCGTTATACCAATTAGAAACGCTTTCTAACGAATTAGTCTTTGATAAATCAAATATAAGAAATAAACCGTCAGAGCCCAAATAAAATTGTTGTCGCATTTTTTCAAATTTAGTTTGTCCCGCGATATCCCATAATACGAGCTGGATGTAGGAGTCTTTTACTTTAAATATTTTGTCTGAAACGTGAACGCCAAGAGTTGGAATGTAATGTCTTCTAAAAGCATTTTCAGTAAATTGCAATATTAGTGACGTTTTACCGACAGAAGGATCGCCACAAATAATGATTTTAAATTTATAATCAACTAGATTTGCGTCTTTTATTTGTTGTTCAGGGAATGCTTTCGCGTTCGCCTCTTGAATTTCTTTCTCTTTTAATTCTTGTAAAAATTGCTTCGTAGTAATAGAAAGTTTAGTCAACACATCCACATATTTCTCTCGTGGAGCGTAAGATTTTTGTAGACTCGCGATTTTATTAGCAGCTTCATCGAATGGGGGATCAAGATAACTTAAATATTTGTAAAAAATTACATCGTCAAATTCTTTAAATAGTAGCGTTATGGCACCCTGCCCAATCCCTCCACGTCTCGACTCATCCTCCCATCTAATAAACTTTATTAACCCCTTTAAATTCAACGAGGGAAAAGGAAGTATCACTAAGGTTTCTGGAATAAGTCCTCCTTCTCCTGAAAGAACAGTGATTGTTTTAATTCCTATGTAAAGCCTATCAGATTGGGGTATATCTCCTAATAAAACTACTGGATTAGGACCAACCTCGTCGTCCATCTCAGTGTATAAAATTCCACTAATTATTTTTGTTTCCATTTTAGTGTGATATTAAATTATCGAATTATACTTGATTTCTTAATATAATTATTATTGAGAAATATAAATATTAACGCATTTCATTTTTAATATTGATAGAGTTATGAGTTAATGATTTTTTATTTAATGTTTAATTCAAAAAAGTGGGAAAGGGGGGAGTTGAACCCCCGACCGCTCAGTTCCGAACCGAGATTTACGCTGAAATCAAAGAACGAACTCCAGTATCATACCAAGCTAGACCACCTTCCCAGCATAAATATTATCTATAAATGAGATTTGGGATTAATTTGGTAATAATAATGAAAAAGAATTATAATTAAGGTATCCTTAATAATGCTATTAATCTTTAATATTTTCAAGCAAGGAGATTATCCGGTATATAGTTGTACGACTGTGAAAGGGAATGTTAGCGTCTTGTGCTAAATCGTTAATCATATACATAACATTACTTGCAAGAACCGCAGGTGAATCGTCATCTCGTTGTAGCTCTTCAATTCCTTTTTGAGCAACACGCTTTATATTTCTCGGAACGCCTCGATCGTTAATCATTCCATTTAATAGAAATTCTACATTTTTAAAAGTTTCAAGTATATCATCAGTAAATTCTTTTCCTCTTGGCAAAAATGGCTCACCAATTTTTTTATTTTTAAGCGTAAAATTAATTAGAAAAACTTAGATACTTAATTTTTTGAATATTCATTGAAATTTAATTTTTTTGATTTTAAGAAATAGTTTAAATAAATGTTTTAAATTATTATTCAAAGATCAAAATATTCCAAATTCTCGTATTTTTTTAGTAAGTTTTGGGAATAGCTCTTCTAGCTCTTCAATTTTTGTATTGAATTTGTTGTATAGTTGGTTAAAAGCTTCAATTTCACCTCGATTAAGTTCCTTAATAAAATCGTATGAAATATTAGATACTACTTCAAATGTATTATCAAATTTATCGGTGATTTCTTTTAATTTCGCATCAATTGTTTTTCTTTGTTTTCGCAGCATATTTCTTAATTTTCCTCGGGGGGTTCTAATCTTTTCAATTAGGACATCGCATTTATCTAAAAATTTATATGTTTTCGCTCTGTTTTCTTCAGATAATTTCGCCTCAATTATTTCTGTTCTCCAAGTATTGATTCTCCCACGAGCATATGTATCAAAATTTAAAGAAATGGAATCAATCCCTTCGCGTACTAAAAATCTGAGAAATTCTGGGTCATCGCTTGGAGCTTGTCCACATATTCCTACTTTTTTATTTCTTTCGTGAGCAACTTTAATAAGATGGCTAATTGCTCTCCTTATTGCTTCACTATTAGTGATATAGTTAAATTGTTTTGCAATAGGAATTAATTTTTGATTATCTCTTCCTGCACCGTATATTAATTGGGTCAAATCGTTTGAGCCTATAGAAAAGCCATCGAAGTAGTTACAGAATATGTCCGCAAGAAATATATTCGATGGGATCTCTGCCATACAATATAGTTGCAAACCATCTTTTCCTCTGACTAAATCTTCACTTTCCATTATTTTTTGAATGTGTTGCGCCTCTTCAGGCGTCCTACAGAATGGAATCATCGGAATAATATTTGTTAAACCCCATTCTCGAGCTTTGGCGATTGCACGTAGTTCTAATATAAATGCATTTTGGAAATCATTGGATACATAACGAGAAGCACCTCGAAAGCCTAACATAGGGTTATTTTCCTCGCTTTCGTAAATCCAACCTCCAAGAAGGTTCCTATACTCGTTTGTTTTAAAGTCAGAAAGCCTTACTATACACGGGGCAATGCTCCCGTCTTTTAATTTCTTCCAAACTCCCGCAGCTATAGTCGCGATGCCTTCTGCTAATTTCTCTACATAAAAGTCTTCCTTGTCAGGATAACCAATAGTTGAGTCTCTTATCTTATCAATAGTTTGTTTTAATTTTCTAATTTCTTGATTGAAGGGATCTTTACGATGTAAATCGCTTTTCTTAATGTTTTCAATCCTTTTTCTTTGTTCCAATAAGACGTCATATCTCATTACTAAAGCTTCAAAATCTATTAACGCATTTGGGTGAATTTGAATCTCGTCGTTAATTATAAACTCTAACCTTGCTAAGCCGGTGCCATCAGGATATTTTCCGGACGATAAAGCACCCTTAGGAATTCCTAAATTAACTAAAACTTGGGTTGTTGTGCTTGGAAGTTGTGCAAACTCGATTGTATCGAAATCGTATTCTACTTCTTTAAGCCAGATTCGAGGTTCCCCTTCGCTGCAATCAATTGTGACGCGTTCAAGACCATCCCGTTGTTTTTCTTTAATTATTTCGACAATGTTATCTGCTCCTACTATCGATGCGATATTTAATTCTCTGGAGACGATCGCCGCGTGACATGTTGGACCCCCTCGTTCTGTTATTACGCCTCCTAAGTTTTGCATATACGATGTCCAATCAGGGTTAGTCTCTTTGGTAATTAAGATATCTCCTTCTTCGAGTAAATGAGCGTTGTTAATTGATTCGATTACTTTGACTTTACCATAACCAATTCGACGTCCTATTGCTGTTCCTGTATTTTCAACCAAATAACCGTCTTCAGTTAATTTTTTTTGATTTTCTAATAAATAAAAAATTTCTTCAGTATCTCCTTTTTGTGAGTGGACCGTTTCAGGCCGTGCTTGAACGATGTAAATTTTACCATTATTTCCTAAAGCCCATTCTATGTCCATTGGTTGGTTGTAGTGACTTCTAATTTTGATGGCGTATCTTGCTAGAATTTTGACTTGCTCGTCATTTAAACAATATTGTTTTTGTCTTTCTAATTCAACAGGGAGGGTCATTGTACCGCCTTTCTGTTTGTCAAAAATCATTATTTGTTCCTTTTTTACTAAATCCCGACTAATTATCGTTAGATTTGGATCGTGTTTAAAGACAATGAACTCATCTCCCTTTTCTACTCCTTGAACTATAAGTTCTCCAAGCCCCCAAGTACCCCTAATAACTATTACGTTAGGGTTTCCCGAATCAGGGTCTTCTGTAAACATAACGCCTGATGTTTTTACTCCTTCTAATCCTCCAGCAATCTCTTGCACGCCAACGCTAAGTTTTACGGAAAAATGGTCAAAACCAGCTCTCTCTCGATACATAGTTGCTCTTGTCGTAAAAACAGAGGCCATATCCTTAAGTATATATTCTAAAATCTGATTTTCTCCCGAAATATTGAGGTGTGTATCTTGTTGACCCGCAAACGAGGCATCTGGTAAATCCTCTGCTGTCGCTGAGCTTCTAACAGCAAAAGTGGTTTCGCCTCCAATTCTCTCTATCAAGTTATGGTACGCTTCAATAATTTCGTCAGCTAAACTATCTGGAATTTTAGCTTGTTCGATGACGTACCGGATGTTCGCACAAAATTTATCGACTTTTTGAATGGATTTGATATCTTCTTTTTTAAGTTCTTCCGAAATATTTTTGATATCTCGCTTAATATATTCTTTTAGAGTTATCTCCTCGTCTTCAATTCTAAAGTAATTAGTTTCTAGAATGTAATCGTAAGCTTTAGCAGTGACGGCAAAACCAAGTGGAACAGGAATGCCAAACGATAAAAGCTCTCCTAAAGATGCGTTTTTACCTCCAACAATATCCACATCGTTTACCCTAACATCATCGAAAAACTTAATATATCGAAAATCATATTCGGTCATAGCTAACTTATATTAGGTTAATTCTTATATTAATTTATTTTAAGTTTTTGATGCTTAATAAAATTATAAATAAGTTGTACTAGTAAAAAGGCTGCTTTTTTATTTTAGATTGTACAAAAAAAAAAAGAAGGGTGGAAATTTAAGTGATTAAAAATGAAACTAACCTAATAATCAATTTCATATTTTTAAATCCTCATTTTTTTAAGTTTGTTCACAACGATGTACAAAAAATAAAGAAATAAAAATTAATATTATTCGTTAGCTTTTGAATCAAATAAAAATCACATTGTGCTTAATCAAAACCTAACTTTATACTTATTAAATTGTCTTTACAAACAAGTTTTAATAAGTATGGCATTTTTCAATTAATTAAATTAATTCTTTTTTAAAAACTTCAAAATCTGGTTTTGAATATAAACAAAATACAACTTCTTCAATTTGAGTTTCGCTAGATAAATATTTTTTCGCAGTAGAAATCATTATTTTAGCACAATTCTCTATAGGATACCCAAAAATACCCGTGGATATCGCTGGAAACGCGATTCTTTTTAATCCGTGCTTATCCATCAATTTAAGGCTATTTAATGTGGCATTCCTCAATTTTTCGTCTTCATTGCCCTCTCCCATTCGCGGCCCAACAGCATGTATAACTCGTTTAGCTTTTAGATTCCCTCCTGATGTAATAACAGCACCACCCACAAAAGTCTCCCCAATTTCATTGCATTCTTCTTGAATTTTTGAACCTCCCTTCCGTCTAATCGCACCCGCTACTCCTCCACCGAGGATCAATTGAGCATTCGCGGCGTTGACTATAGCGTCAGCGTCTAAATCTGTGATATCTCCTTGAATTAACTTTATTTTTGAATTGCCAATAGTAATTTCATTCATAATCTCTATCTCTTATTGCAAATTGCTAAATTTATTAAATTGATTATTAAAAAAAGATTAATCAGGTTGATAATCGGATTGAGGCTCTTTCTCCTTTTTTAGAATATCATCGAGTTTTGCTCGATCCTCATCGCTCATTTTGCTCATTGCTTCCATGTTTTGCCGCATTAAGTCCATCATAACTTTTTGTGAAATTATCTGACTCAAAACAGGTAAGGATATTCTCATTCTATATAGCTCGTAAAACATCTGTTTTGCCGTTTCCCTCATCTCTTTTAAGTCCTCTTTACTCATACCTTCCTCTCCAATACCAGGGCAATCTACATCAACGACCGTAAAGTTTTTTCCGTCAAATTCTAAAGGATATGTTCTGCAACTCAAAGGACGGTTATCATAGACTAGGCATTGTTTTTGGTCTTTATTGTAAAGAGGGCATTTTTCCTCTAATAAATCTTCAATAGGGCCATTTCCAAAGGGGTCTCTTGGAGTTTTTTCTTCTCCTTCTTTCGGAGGAGGTGGTAAAGGTTTAAAGATCAAATCTATTCCACCATCTGGTTTGTGGTATATGTCTAAATATGGCAAAAAATTAGCAACTACACCATTTTTAGCCCATAATTCTATATCCCAAAAAGTTATTGGTATTGGTCCACGAGTTAGACAACAATTATCACATCGGGTACATTTAAAAGTAAATTTTGTTTTAGTTTCTTCAGTTGTGATTTTTTCATCTATTTCTTCTTTTTCCTGCTCCTTTTCAGCAATTACTTCACTTTCATCCATCTTTTCTTTATTTTCATTACTTTTTTCCATTTTAAATCTCCCTTTTTTTTTTAAAAATTAGTTTTTTATTTTTACTCAACAATAAAAATTAAGCCTTGAAAAAAAATTCTATCATTTTCCCCTATCAACCTATTTTTTTTATTCTCAATAAAAATAAAAACTTATTAAAATTGTTTAAAATTATAATGCTTATTAACCTACAAAAGAATTCTTAAAACTACTTAAATAGTTGTTGAATATGCCCGGACCAGGAATGGCTATTATTGGAGAAGAAGAAAAGCAA
>JAUWNA010000075.1 GCA_030612905.1 Promethearchaeota archaeon | reverse complement strand
AGATATACCTCTATCGTAATTGGTTGTATCAGTTCCTAACAATGAGAACATTCTACCTAAACAATGTGGGCAAATGTAATATTCTTGGTAAATCTCTAAAACTTTGTCAAAAATATCCATACTCTAGTAAAATAATTAGGTATCGTTTTTGTTTTTAATGATCTTTAAGTTTAAAATTATTAAAAAAAAAAAAATTAAAATTTGATTTACTTCTCCCATTCAAAATCAAGAGTCACATATTTCTTAGTGTAGAAATAAGAAACTAGTAAAATGATAGAACATATTGGTCCGAATATTAATAAACCTAATGTAAATGGATCTCCAGTTCCTACTACTATATCGGGTAATTCAAAAAGTGCTCCAATAAGTATAGCTCCAACTGCTTGAAATATATTAAGGATTATAGATGGAAATCCAGCATATATTCCTGCTTTTAATTCACCCGTTGTTTTTTCATCGTCTTCGGCAACATCAGCATATACAATATAGGGGAATAAAAACCAGCCACCTAGTATCGCCGCAATACCCATCATAAAGATTATTCCTAATATTAAGTAGGATTCCATTGGAATTAAAGCTAATAATGTAATTGGAAAAAAACACACGGCTAGTAAGAACACAAGTAATAATGTAGCCTTTTTACCTTTTTTTTGTATTCTACTTCTCCAGAAATACAAGAAAATGAAAATACATAATAATAAAACAACTGCAACAATAACATACTCTAATGTTCCTAAGTGTAGTGCATCTTGGGTATATTTTAACATACCAGTAACCATCATTGACCAACCAAAACCAGAAATACCAATCATCAAAACAATTAACATAAAGTTTTTGTTCTTTACTGTTGCTTTGAGGCTCTCTTTTAGACTAATTTCTATCTTAAAATGTGGTTCTGTAGGTACCAAAAATGCAATAAGATAAAACAACAAAACAACGAGAACTCCAAAAATTATTACTGGTAATAAATATTCTATAGGTGGGGAAGTAGTTACATCTGTTTCAAGTGCTCTAGCGTAAGTTGTTAAAATTATTAACGTAAATATCGCCATGGTTCCATTTCCTATCCAATTAAATGTATTTTGTAGTTGAGAAACCTTTGGTCTTTCGTCTACTTCAAATAATTCAGCCATCCAAGCTTGGTAGGGTGTTGTAACAGCATAACTCGCTCTAAAAATAATATCCCAAACTAACATCCAAAGAAATAATGCATTTTTATCATTAAGATCAGGTAAAATCAAGCTTGGTAATAATAAGAAAATTATGGAGATTCCTAATAATGGAGCGAAAATAATTATATAAGGTTTTCTTCTTCCTAATTTTGTATATTTTGCATCGCTAAACCATCCAAGTAAGAACTGGGCTGTAGCTATAGTTAAATAACCCATTGCGATCGCAAAGCCAGCTAAAAGTGGTGCTAATCCATATCCTGAGGTATAGAGAGTTAATAAAGCCCAGCTCTCGATTCCTAACACTATAGATGTTCCTAATCTTGGTAATGCATAAAGGGTTTGTCTTCCTGTACTAGTTTTTTCCCTTAGCGGTTCTTCTGTTTCACTCATTTTAATTCACTTTTTTTTTATATTTGTTTTTAATTTTAATTTAAATAAAAGTTACTTATAGATCAGAGATTAATTTATTTAATATTTATTATCATTCTTAGTGTAGTTAAAAAACTGAAGAAAAATAATTATTAAGAATAAGTTGGATTCTTTTAATACATGAATAGATTTTTAAATTAATTAATCTTCTTCTTCGTCCCATCCGAGGTCTTTTAAAACATTTTCAAAGGTTGCCGACTCTTTATCTAACACAAATTCTGTATCATACTCTGAAGCACCTTCTACAAATTCAGTATTAAAATCGGGCGGAGGAAGATCTTCAAGTGAAAGCAACTCATCTTGTAAAGGCTGTTCCTGTACGATTTGAGGCTCTTGATAACTAGGATCCTCTTCTATTTCCATAGGAGTATAATCTTCAAGGGGTACTGGGGCAATTTCGTCTTCATAAACTTTAAATTGCGGATCAATGTTTTGAGTTGTTGGAGAAACCGGCACATGAGTTTCCATATCCTCAGTTGTATGTTCTAATTGTCTTTCATATTCTAAGCCAAGAGAGGATGGGATTGAAACAATGTTATTTTCGTTTTTGGCTTCAAGGTCCTCGATATCGCCGCCTTCTTTCTCCCAATTGTCTAAAAACCCTAATAAACCGTCTAATGCAGCCTTATCTTCTTCGATACTAGGTTTAACTATTGCAACTATTTCCTCTTTTTCTTGCTCTTCCCTTAGTTTAGCTCTTTCGGATTCCTCTAAAGAAAGAGTCATTTCAGTTATTTCTTCCCCTGAGATTAGTATATTTAACTTTAATGCTAATTCGCGTAAATAACCAAGATAATAACCTATTCGGTATACATTTTTTAAACCACCAAATACAAGGTATTCGTCGTTAATTGCTAAAATAATACTATACCCAGAAGTATTATGAAGAATAATTTCTGTTAAAGCGCCATGAGCTGTTGCTTCACTTAACCTCAATCCCAAATCTATCAATGCGGTACTCGAGGCTGAAGTTGCGTCTGCATCAAGTTCATAAGAAGTAGAAGAAGCTACTTTCATACCAACTCTAGATAAAACAGCTAAATTTTCTAAATCTGTTTTTTCTTCCTCGAGCCTTAAAATTTTCATCATATTTTCGCGAATACCTTGCTCAAGGGACGACATTTTAGATCAAACTGTTTTTTTGGTTAGAGTTAATTAAAATTCAATAATTATTATATTCTCTTAATGTATATCATAAAATCTAGATTAATATATTTTATTATAATTGCATAAAATCATTTAAATTCCTTTGCTTAGAGGGAGAGCTAACATGTTTATTGAAAGAATAATCAGATAAATTGGTTATGATTATTTTAATTTCTTCTACAACCTCTTCTGTCGTCAATTTATCTGTATCGACTATGAATATTTTTTTAGTTTGAGTTTTGGATAATAGAAATTGATTGTAATAGGAAAGAATTTTTAACAAATACTCTTTGTCGCTTTCATTCCACTCTTTTCTGATTTTATCAATTGAGCCTCTTTGAACAATTCTTTTTAATATCGTATTGGGTTCAGCTGTAAGATATACAATGTATTCTTCTTTCCATTTAACTGACTTATACATATCAAGGATAAGGTTATAATCCTTTTCCTTAAGATACAAACTTTTAGAATATATTAATACACAAATAGGTGTCCGATCTAAAATAATAACTCTGCCATTATATCGGTTATCAAAATTCGTGATATTTTTATTTCTCCTAATTAATTGTTGGAGAAAGTGAATTTCACTTCGAAATGCAATTTGTTTATTTTCAGAACCAAACGGAAAAGGAGGTATTTTTATGTATCTTTCTGGAAAAAATTTAAATTTGTTATTATCTCCCAAACTTTTTTTTAGTAGATTAAAAATCGTCGTTTTCCCGATTCCGTGAACTCCCGCTATTGAAATAATAACATTATCCTTGCTTCCCTTGTTTGTGTAATACCTTTTACCCAATCTCTCTTTCTCCAAGTTGTTTAGATCTTGTCGTATTTAAAAGTATTAAAGTTACTAATAATACCACTAGAGATATGTGATTTTTCTTTTTTATAAAATTTTATATTAAAGGATAATGAAAAGTGATCTAAAAATTAAAAATACACGATTAAGATTATTAGAGCAATATTGTAGATGATACTGGCAATAATCGTGGTGAGAATATTTTTATTAACTTCATATAAAATACCTAAAAATATAAAAAACATGAAATTTACTAAAAAGAAATATATTCCTATTGGTAAAGTAAACAATAGAAAAAGAACTGAGTATATTAGCGCAATTATAAAAATTACTGAAGACCTCCCTAGTAAATTATTATCAAAACGTTCTTTTAGAGTATTATGTAACACTCCTCTAAATACTAATTCTGTAGAAATTGCAGATAAAGATAGAAGAACCATAAGCAAGATTACCCAGATTAAATCTGCGTTTTGAATTACCAGAGATTGATTAGCTAAATAAGAAAAAATATCAAAAAAATCTATTCCGGAGTCGTACATAAACTGTATTAATAACGAAGAGAAATTATCAACAATTACTAATCCTATACTGCCGATTACGCCAATAAATAGTGCAATTAAAAATGGTCTTGCTTTAAAATTTAACTTTAATTTTTGAAAATTATGTTTTTTTGAATAAATATACCACAAGGGATACAACCCGAATAAAACATCAGGAATTTGACTTAATAAGATTGTTGTAATATTTAAATCAATTGGATCAGAAGATTCTAATTGGAATGTTAATAACATAGTAATTAGCAATCGAATAATAATATATACCATAAGGGAGTTACCAAAAACGCTAATACCCTCTCTAAAATTCCAATTATCTTTTTTTATTATAAATTTTTGTTCTGGTACTAACTTTTTATTTGTAAAGACATAACCCGTTCTATTCAGATGGGTTTCACTTGGTTTTGCTTTTTGAAGTTTTGGTATCTTTTCTAGCTTAGTATTACATATAGGACATTGTTCTAATACTGAAGAGGTTATTATTGAACCACAACCAGAACATTTTCTTGAAACAATTTTTTTTTGAAGTGGTTTTGCCCCTGTTTTCTGAAGACGACTTTTTTCTTTGCTTGGCTCGATTTTTACTACGAGTTTTCCACATTTAGGACAATAAATTTTGTTTTCTTTAATTCGAGTCCCACAGTACACGCAATGTTTTACTATTTGCTGTTTTTCATTTTCTTTTGACATTATACTCAAAATATTAGGGTATTTTCTACCAAAGCGCAATTATTTTATTATATAAACTAAAAATTATATAGTTTATTGTTATTTGAAACAATCAAAGTAATATGGTAAACAAACGGGGAAATTATAGGAGTTAGGTATTCTAAAGTCTTTAACTCGAATCCTTTGATTTCAATCTTATTTACTCTTTTATTTTTTCTTTAGCTATTGAGTAAATTTCCATAAGTAATAAATTATGATAAAATGTTATCGAATCAAAATATCCTTCTCCTAAATCAGATTGATTAGCGTGAACTAATGCTAATTGAGCATTAAGAGCAGATCTCATAAGAAACTCAATTCCTTTATAAATTAAGTTAGGACTCCACGCTGCTCGAATAGGATTAGCCCACCATGTACTATCCGAACAAATTCCTTTATCATAAAACCATCTAGCTGTGTTATAATAATTTTCTACTTCCCAATCTTGAGTTAAATCTAGGTTTTCTAACAAGGTCATTAAATTATTTAAGCTTCTCATTATCTTCCAATATAACTTATGGATGCTATTATCAGGATGGTCCCACAATGGGAACGGGATGTGTGCCTTTATATCCTCATGAGTAGTGCTCCAACTTGAATCTCGTGGAATTATTTTTTCTTTATGAATCGGAAAATATTTATCTAAATCGGATATAAACACAATCTTAATTTCTTTTTGAGAGTTAATAAGTTCAAAAACTTTACTCAAAAAAATTCTTTCATATTTCTTTATATGATGACCAAATGTCTCAGAATCCATCGCAGTGATAATATATTTGTCTTTATCCTTAGGTCCCTTTTTGTCTTTAAAAATATCACTTAAATCTTTGACAAATTCTTTTGCATTAATATGATTAAACGAAATTTTGTTGCTTAAAATATCGTCTCTAAAAAAAAGCTGTAATCCATTTGGAGAACAATATATGTAATCGTAGGGCCATTTAATTGGACAAGCAATTCCGCTCATTATTACCCATTTATAACCTAACTGTCGAATGAATTTGGCAACTTTAGAGTTAATAGACATTTCGGGCGGAAAAAAACCCTTTCTCTCCCATTTTTGAAATTCCAACCTATTAACCTCTTCATTTAATCGAATTTGGTTGTGAGCTTCCTTTTCTGGTATTAAGGGAAGAATAGGATGAAATTTTGCGGTTCCGAGAATTTCAATTTTGTCATCAGAAACTAAATTTTTTAATAACTCCAGTGTATCCTCTAAATCAAATTCATGGAACATTTCAATAAGATTACTATTTATGTTTAGACTGATTTTGATATTTTCGTGCTCTTCTAACATAGAAAATAGAGGTTTATAACACTCTTTATTAATTTTTCGTAAAACGCCAACATCCTGATATGGAGGTTGGTAAGCATGAAGCATTGGTGCCCAATAAGTTGTCATATTAATGAAAAGGTTTTTGTTTTATTTTATTAGTATATTATAAATTAATTTAATTAAAAGATTATTTCTCCAAAATTGATTCTTTTATGGCAGTTCCAAAATGAGTCGCTCCTGGTCCAATATGTACCAAAACCTCGTCACCAATCTTAATAGCAACAACAGATTTAGCTTTACCATCTGGAGCTACTAACCGAATTGTTTCGGCATTTTGACATATACAGCTCAGGGGGATTTTTTTGTTACCTTCAGAAACTTCCAATTCAAATCTCAACATTGGCCGAATCTCTATCTTTACGCGTCCAATAGAAACAATTCGAGCTTCTCCTTTATAATTTACGGCTATAACTTTTTTGCCACCTTTTAATTCGCTTAAGTAATTTGTTTGATATATTATTTCAGGATCGTCGTTAGGAACTAAGATATACGCTGATACATCGCCTGCGTTGACACGAAATGGTCTAGAATTCACAAAGGTTGTTTCAAATGTTTCAGAATGTATAAGTACAAAACCACGTGCCGTTGAACCAACAAGAAATCCCTCACCGGGTTGCAATAAAGAAGTACTATCTACGCAAACTCTCTCGCTCTCAGGTATATTTTGTATTTTAGTTATTTTTGCTTTAGTTAATTCAATTTTAATCCCAGGCTGAATCAGTGATTTTAATTGAACGATATCATTGACATTTTTTGGAGTAATAAGGATTCCATCGACACCTGTTTCCAATGTTTTTAGCATTAATTCAGCTTCTTCAATGTCATCGACCATAGCTATTAGATCCGTATCGTTAGTATGCATTGCGGCTATAAGGTTTTCAAAAGGTATAACTTTCCAATCTTTTGCTGATACAATTATAAAATTAACTTCTTTGGTTTTAGAAAGGTCTATTACTGCTCTTTCATCGTTTTTTAATTTTAATTCCAAAAAAAAACCACAATTTACATCTAACCTTTTTTCTTTTTTTAGTTGTTCTAGATTGTCAAAAATTAGATTTTTAGCGGGAATTTCAAAATTTTTGGTAAAAGTATTAATTCGTTCAATATCTTCTAATTCGGAATAAGTTTCTTCAGAGAGCAAGAAATTGAGGAAATTCATGTTAAAAGCTTCTTGCACCAAATTTTTAAAATTGTCGGTCTTTTTTTCGAAATTTAAAATTATTTTTTTCATTTGTTATTGGACTCTAAAAGATTTATTGATAAGAACTGTTATACTAAATTAAATTCTATCAAATTTTTAAGTTAATAATATCATATTAATAATATAAGAAATACTAATAAAATTACTCTAAAAGGAGTGAATAGAAGTAATGGCATTAAAAAAGAAACTTTTTCCCCGAAAAGCTAAAGAAAAAGACGAATTAGTTATTAAAGCTAAATCACACATTAGAAAAATAGCGTTATCAAATAAAACTTTCAATAAAAGAGCAGAAATTGCTAGAAAAAACGCTAAAATTGCAATAAAGAGAGGAGAAAGAACTAGAGCTAAGAATTATTTAATTCAACACAAACAATATCAGATGAAGGTAGATCGGGCGAACAACATTCGAGCTAGAATAGAACGTCAGCTAGAAGCTATCCTAGAAGGCCAAATGATTTCGACGACGGGCGATTTAATGGGCGGGATTAGGGACGAATTAAAAGTAATTGCAACGAAGGCATCCCCAGTGAAAATTGCAGAGATAGCTGAAGATTCTGAGGCTTATGTTGCTGAAATAGAGGAGTCTGCCGATATTCTTGCTGGAGATCCTGAAATAGATTTAGCAATCGATGTAACTGATGAGTTAAACCAACTAGAAACCGAAATGCTGTTAGAACAAGGCGGCGCAATGCCAGAAGTACCTGCCGATGACTTACAATATCTGAGCGAGTTTGACGA
>JAUWNA010000503.1 GCA_030612905.1 Promethearchaeota archaeon | reverse complement strand
TCCCGTATATTAACTTGTTGGTGGCGATGTTTATTAATACCCTCTTCAGCGATAGCTCTCGCAAAGGTTCTGCCGTGCTGGTTTTTAGAGCAACTTGCTACGACAGTTCTATTAACCCCTAATTCTTTAATTGAATCTTTAACCATTTGAACGCCTGGCTTTGAACACATAAACATGTAATGTTCTGCCTTTACCACATTGGGTAAGGTTCCTGCGTAATCAGCTACTTTTGCGACATCCACAGTTCCAGCAATATTATGCCCGCAATGGCATATGAAAACGCCAATCCGAGGCTCTCCATCTTTTGAATCTTGAGATACAGTTTTTTCGTTAAATTCTTCTGTTGGTTTTACTTCTTCTTTAACAGTCAATTACAATGCCTCCTCTTCTTTTTTTATTTCTTGCCCACCAAAAATGTAATCTCTGCCCATTAATTGATATTGAAGACCAACAAATTCTTGGTCCATCCCCATACAATACGCAACAAGTTGCGAAATATGAATAACTGGATAATCGTAATTACAATTTTCATTTTTATTGAGATGATCTTGTCCCGTCTCAAATTGTAGATGACAGAAAGGACATATATCTAATATAAAATCAGGCTTTACTTCGTCGATATTTTTCATTTTTTCTCCAAAAATCGTCATACTTACGTCGCCTGAGTACGCTTTTACCCCTCCGCCAGCGCCGCAACAAGTTAATTGTTCTTTAAATCTTACAGACTCTACCCCTAACGCTTCAATAAACTCTTCTACGATCGTTGGTCCCTCAGAGCTTTCAATTTCTCTAATTCTAGTAGGTTTTAGAAAGTGACAACCGTAATGCACCGCGGCGCGGGCGTTAACTTTTCTTATTATAACCTCTTCAATCCCCCAAGGACCGACTTCATACCCTAATACCGACATTATATGTTTGACATCAATCGTTCCTTTAAACTCATAATCGCCAAGTAATTTCAGTTTTTCGTTTACCAATTCCCTTTGCTCTTCGTTTTCTTTTAAATGTTTGTTAATCTCTTGGAGCGTTCCAAAACATCCATTACAGACAGTAAGAATATCCGCGTCAAGCTTTTCAGCTATACAGAGGTTTCTGGCACCTGCCACCATCCAATCAACTTTGTTGAACGAGCGAAATACTCCTGGAGCGGGACAACACGTGGCTCTCTCCATATCTATTAAAGTATAACCTAATTTTTCCATAACATACATCGTAGCTTTTTCAATTGCTGGATATCTATTAGGCATGAGACACCCTAAAAAAAACGCAAATGTATTTTCTTTTACCATGACTTATTTTTCCTCCTCCTTCTTTTTTTCCTCCTTACTTTCCTTAACTGGAGGAAGATCAAACAAATGTTCTTCAAATTTCTTTAAATCTTTATCGTCCCCCTCTTGCTTAAACTTAAAAGCAGTGGGAGGAAGTTCGTCTAATCCTAATTCAACCCTTCGTTGTCTTATCTCGTCATTTATCGGTACCGCGTGTCCATAGTTTGTTAAGTACCCTACAACTGCCCGATGATTTGGTGATATATTTCCCAGTTTTGTTGCGTAGTTTCTCAATTCCATAATAACATCTGTGGGCCTCACATCGCGAGGACAACGCTCATAACACTGATAACATGTAGTACACAACCAAATATCAGGATCGCTTAGCACTGATAAATCTCCAAGAACAACTTTTCGTATAATCATACGAGTCTTTAATGCAGTCCATCTACCACTCTCGCAACTCGCAGTACACGAACCACATTGAATACATTGCCAAATATTACTTTTTCTTTCAATATTTTTAAAATAACCTTTATCGAAATCTTTATCTGTCTTAAATTCTCGGTGGTATTCTTTCGTATCTGACATTTTTTACCATCTTTTTTACTGTTTTATTTATCTTGAATAAAAAAAAAAAAAAATTTAGAATAGTATCTATAAAGATACTACTTTTGCTCCTTCGCTAATTTCTAGGAAACCTGCTGCTCCAATTGGATCTTCAACAAAGTCCCACATTTGTTCTCTTTTTATACCCATTAATTCCATAGTCATCTGACATGGGTAAAGTTTCATTTTACCGTCTTCAACAGCGTCCTTGATTAATTCCCAAGGATTATCAATCCCAAATTTCTTTAACTTCTTCCTAAACATCCAAGCGCCCATCCCCTTCATTGCGGTTGGCATGCCAGTTGCCTTAGGCTTAAACTTTCTTTTTAAGAGGTTTAAACCCCAAAAGGTAAAGAAAAAGTTCATTTCATCATCCATTGCTGCTCC
>JAUWNA010000225.1 GCA_030612905.1 Promethearchaeota archaeon | reverse complement strand
CAAAGATCCTGAATACATTTCAATAATGCTAAATGGCGAAAAAGCACCGGGAGGTTATATTTGGTATTTTCCCAAAAATGAGTCATCCGTCAATATTGGTTTAGGGATATTTATGGATTACAAAGGTAAAGTAAAAAACCTTTATCAACAAAATGTTTTTAAAGAATATATTAAAACTTCAAAGTATGAAATCATTTCTACTGGAGGGGGCGTAGTACCCGTTAGAAGGCCTATTTGGTCGTGCGCAGATGATGGGATAATGCTCGTTGGAGACGCTGCTTGCCAAGTTAATCCAATTCATGGAGGGGGGATCGATCCTTCAATGAGAGGAGGTTTTTTTGCTGCTAATACTGCTTTAACCGCTATTGAAAAGGAAGATTACTCAATTAATTCGTTATGGAGTTATAACAATAAGGTAATGAGCAGTTTTGGAGTAGAGTTCGCTTCATTAGATTTGCTAAGAATGATTCTCCAAGTTTTATCAAACGACGATCTAAATTTTGCTTTGCAGCAAGATTTACTAAGTGGAGAAGAAATTCTTGAAATCTCTTCAACTGGGCAAATAGATTTATCGTTGCTTGGCATGGTAACAAAGGCGTTTAAAGGGTTATCTAACCCAAACCTATTGTTAGATTTAAATTTCCTTAGAATAAGGATGAACGAAATTTCTAAACTATATAAAAACTTTCCAAATGATATTGTAAAATTTGAAGAATGGAAAAGTAGAGTTACACAAGTATATGATAAAATTAAGAAAACGTTAATAAAGACTAAAATAGTAAATTAATTATTATAAGTGAATTTTATGGTTGATATGTTGAAGACGAGCGCTTACGAATATTTAATTAATAAAATAAATAGCGATGGTACACTTCATTTTTCTTTAATAGATCCAGATCCCACTAAACAAAGTCCCAGTAAAGCGGGGAAAATGGCATTTTTTGCTGAACAAGCAGGCACTGATGCCATTTTAATTGGTGGAAGTACCGTTTTTGACCAAAGATTTGTTGATGAGACAATATTGGCAATTAAAGAAAAAGTAAGTTTACCAATCATAATTTTTCCGGGAGGTATAGGAAACGTTTCAAAAGAAGCAGATGCCATTTTATTTATGTCTATTTTAAATTCTGAAGATCCTTATTTTATTGTTGGGCAACAAGCGCTTGCTTCATATACAGTGAAACTGGCTAACCTTGAAATAATATCCACAGCATATTTAATTATCGAACCTGGTGGTACTGCTGGATGGATAAGTAAAGCCAAACTACTTCCAAGAAAAAAACCTAAATTAACAGCTGCTTACTCATTAGCAGCGGAATATTTTGGCTTTAAACTTTTATATCTAGAAGCTGGTTCCGGTAGTGAAAGACTTCCCACCGAAATTATTCGGCTTTGTTCAAACATGTTAAGCATTCCAATAATTGTGGGTGGAGGAGTTAGTACTAAAGAAGACGCTAGAAATTTTGTTGAAGCGGGAGCAGACATCATCGTAATGGGAACATATTTAGAAAACCAAGTACTAAAAGACGATGGGAACTCTTTAAAAGCTATAATTGACGAAATAAAGAAAGCTGGTAAAAATCGTAAAAATAACTATTGTATAAAAAATTAAAAATTCTCTAATTGCTTCTAATATGAGATTTAAAGACGCTATAGAAATTATACGACCTATTAACTGCTTAATGGGAGCTCTAACAGTAATTATTGGCTTATTGAATACCAGATTAGGAATTCCATTAGATAAGTTATTAATTAATATAATTTTAGGCGTTTTAACATATATTTTTATCGCGGCTGCAGGAATGGTAATAAACGATATTTACGATATTGAAATAGATAAAATCAATCGACCAGAGCGACCTATTCCAAGAGGTTCAATAAATTTAAAGCAAGCAAAGTTACTATTTTCAATTTATCTTATTATCGGATTAGCTCTCAGCATTTTCCATAGTATTTTTTTTAATCTAGGTTTATTAAATATTGTGTTAGCGTCGTTTTTTGGGTTCATTGGATGGGTATACGCAAAATGGGGTAAGAAGAGTGGTTTTTTTGGAAATATAGCAGTGGGTATTTCTTTTTCAATTGGTATGGTTTATGGGGCAGTATTAAATAGTTCATCTATTCCTCCTTTCATTTATTTTTTCTTTATAACAGCATTCTCTCTTTTAGTTTCTCGAGAAATTATTAAAGGTTGTGAAGATATTGAAGGGGATAAAAATCATGGGGTTAGAACATTAGCTATTAAGATTGGAATTAGAAAAACTACCAATATTTCCTTAGTTTTTTCAATTACAGCAATAATATTTTTTATTTTACCTATTTTTACTAACATTCTGAATCCAATCCTTTTTATTTCTTTAATGGTTTTTGGTCTAATTGACGTAATTTACGCTATTATTCTAATGCTTACTACGAAATTGGAAAGAAAGGATTTTAAAAGAATTAGTTTATTGTTAAAAATTGGAGCATTTCTAGGGTTAATTGCTTTTCTTTTTGCTAGCATTTAATACGCTTGTATAAATTAAATGTTTTTTAAAAAAACTAAAATTCCCTCAAAATCTTTACTAGTAATTAAGGATTTTAGCTCTTGATTTTTCTCTGAAGTGAGCTTTCCATAGGGGAATGTTTCAATCAATTTTCTCGTTTGAGTTAAACCTAGATATTTTCGCGTGTATTCTGCGTTTGAGTATTTATAGGTTGTTAAAAATACGCTGTCTAATTTGAGTCTATATTGCTCTAAAATAAAATTAAAATAATTTCTTAAGAGAAGTTGATTATCTGTGGAGATAATTGGCTCTAAGAAGATTTGGATCGGATGGGTTCTATAGGTTTTATCGGACACGTAAATCGCACGAACATCGAAAGATTCGTTTACTTGCTCTATTCCTGCTCGCCCATTATAGGAGCCTGTATCTACCGTTCTAACGTACAAAATATTTGATTCAATTATTCGCTTTAACTTTTCATTTACTTTAATGTTTAATTTTGCATATTGATTGTTTTTGTACTGGTTCGCGTCAATTGCTTCGATCTCAAAAGCGCCTTTATTTTGCGAAACTTCTTCTTTCAATAAATAATACTTAACTATTAATGGATTAACCGCTTTATAACTGTCTAGAAATTCGTCAAATTTGGAACCCGCTCTGTATTTATATTTGGGGTTTAAATTGTAAACCATCTTCAAAATATCATTTCGTTTTTTGGTCTTTAACCGCGTAAATGTCTGAAACTCATCTTGCGGAATTTTTTTCTTCTTGAAAAAGCCAATACAAATATTTGAACCCGTATGTTCAAAGATTTTGGTTTCAAAAATTATCATTTTAAGAATATTATAATATTTTAAAAAGTCTAAACGAAGTTTATTAGAAATAGATGCGCCATATAAAAAATTAGTAGGAATTACATAAATCAGATTCTCAATGTCGTTACGCAAGTCGTTAATCATAGCGATTTGATATAAATCTTGATACCCCTTATTTTCTTTTTTAAAATATTGAAGAAACTTTTGGGTTTCGTAGTGCTTCCTAATGTAACCTAAGTATAAGTATGGTGGATTGGTAATGTGAAAAATAGGAAATTTTTTTCGTTTTAAAATTTGAGGAAAACTTTCAAGATTATCACGTTTTTTAATATTATTTTCTGCGATTTGCTTAGAAATTCCATATTCCTCAGCGTTATAAATGCACCTTTGAACCATCTCTTACTGGGTGTCAAATAAAAAAATATGCCCTCGAAAAAAACTTTCTCGCTTGTCATAGGGGATTTCGTTTAAAATTGGTAAAATTAAATTACCCTCACCCGCGTAAAGATCAACCCATAAGTAATTTTCTAATAGATCCTTAATTTCAGGAAAAATGTATTTATGGAATATTTCAATTGAAGTTAGATGAATACCGAATTTACGCCTTTTTGTTTTTTCCTTGGAATTTCTTGAATTATTATCCATCTTTCTGTTAATCTAATCTTGTTATTATGTAGTCATAGACCTAATTTTTAACATCCAATGTGTTCTTACATCTTGATAGAGAGTGATATTTAAAATTGGTCTCCATTTTTTTTAATAGAATATTATCATTAGTTATTATTAAAATATTGAATTATTATCTAATAAAATTGTGATTAAATAATAAAGTGGACAATAATGAGTGATTCTGAGAATAAACTTGTTAAAAATTACATTACTCAAGTTAAACAGAAACTTCCAGAATGGTTGAAATGGAAAGAGGAAGAATTAAAGAATATATTAAATGATTTAGAACAACAACTTTATAACGAGGCAAGAGCAATTTCTGGAGGCGAATCAGTAACTGACGCAGATGTACAAGAAGCGATCATGCGAATGGGAACTCCCGAAAGCATAGCAAAATTATATAAACGCCGGGGTACGCCAAGGTTCTACATTACACAAGAACTTATCGAGTTTTATTTAAGATCTTTGTTTTTTT
>JAUWNA010000003.1 GCA_030612905.1 Promethearchaeota archaeon | reverse complement strand
TACAGCTGGGGGTACTAAATATTCCCATTGTTCACCCTTGAGCATAGATTCGCGTATGTCGCTTCCACTGAGCCCTTTTTTTTCTAATGGAACTTCCCATAAAACATGAACTTTTAACCCTAAGGATTCCAAATAGTTTTTCTTTTGTCGACCCCAATCGTCGTAAATCGAAAGGAAAAACGCTACATCCATTGGAACGTAATATTTTAATAACTCAGGTACATTTATGGGAAACGGTACAATAGAGAATTCTGACAATTCCAACCCTTTTTCTAATAAAGTTTCTCTTACCATTATATATCGTTCGTAATAAGTCAAAGGATTAGCGATAAGCGTACTGCGGTGAGGATTTGAATCGTGGATTTTAGTTAGGGTAGGATCAGGATTGGTAATTCCCACGATTAAATGATTACATAATATTTTTCCGGCTAGGAGAAATTTCACGTGATCGTTGTGGAGTATTTGGAGTCTTCCGTGAATTACGCCTGTTTCGTACAGTGTTCCTTTAACTTGCTTCATTCTAATTAATTATTTGTCGTAGTAATAAAATAATTCGAATAATTCAAAAAAGATTAATAATTTTGCCATATAATTTATTCAACTTGACAATAGGTATATTATTACGTTATTAAAAGAGGATATCGAAGAATCGAAAGAACGTATGGATGCGTGGTGGGACCACGAGGTAGTCGATCGTCCGGTTATATCGTACTATTTTTCGAAGAAAAGGGCTGCCATTGGAGGTTATTTAGACGCCTTGGGGCAAGATTGGAGGTTAGCTAAAAACCCAGAGGGTATCGAGGAAGCTCTTGATAGTTTTGAGAAAAATGCGGAAAAAACTTTTTATGGTGGAGAAGCTATACCTTCTTATTTTCCAAATTACGGACCAGGCATAGTTGCGGCTATTTTTGGCGTTGAACCGAAATTTCAATCTGAAACTACTTGGTTTAGTCGACCAACCAAACCGGAAGAAATAACATCTCTGCTTGAAAGCGTAAAATTAAACCAGAATAACGAATGGTATTCGAGGATTCTTAGAATCACGGAGTATGCTGTGAAAAGAGCGAAAGAAAATTATCAGGTTTCAATTACGGATCTAGGAGGGGTTTTAGACATTCTTTCCTCGTTCTTAGGGCCAACTAATCTATTACTAACTATGAAACGTAATCCACACATAATAGACACTTGCCGAGAAATAATTCTTGAAAAGTTGATAAAAGTCTACGATAAGCTTTATGAAATAATTAAGAAGGATTGCAAAGGTTTTAATGCTTGGCTAAATGTCTGGTGTAGGAAAAGTTGGTATCCCGTTCAATGTGACTTTATCGCGATGCTTAACCCAAAATGGTTTAAAAGGTTTGCTTTACCAGATATAATTACTCAAATCAAACATATGGATTACGCAATTTACCACATGGACGGACCTTATCAAATTCCGTTTTTAGATGATTTTTTATCAATCTCACATCTGACAGGTATCCAATGGGTACCAGGAGCAGGTCGGCAACCACAAGGTTCAGCAGAGTGGATCCCTCTATACAAAAAAATCCAAAAAGCAGGTAAAAATGTTGTAATAGATACCCTTTCGGAAAAAGTACCTCATCTATATCGTAATTTAGAGCATAAAGGCTTATACGTTAGAACGCTCTATTCGTCTAAAATAATTGCAGACTTTTACTTACCACCTTTTATTGGTGGTGGAGATGGTAAGTTAATAGAAGAAGCAATTAGCTGGGTAAAAAGTAACAATTATCCAAACTTAAATAAGGAATTACTTGAGGAATTTTTAAATACGAAACACTATGAGTTCGACAGCGGAGTTCAGCGACAATTACTTAAGCAAATAAATAGTTCTTTAAAAGAAAAGCTGTATTTTACTTGAAATAAACTTATGCCTCTTTTTTTTACTATTTTTTTTTAGACTTTTTTGGGTTTTTTTTTGGCACCTAATTCTTACTGTAAAATAAGTTCCTTTATCGAAGAAAATTTGAAGAGCTATTAAATTAATTAAAAATATTTTAAAGGATAAAAGCAAATTTATAATTATGCGTTTAAAGACTCTATTTTATAAAAACAAAATATTTTCAATAGGAACTCTATTCTTTTCAATTTGGATTATTGTATTAGTTTTATTGGCAATATTTAGTCGTAGGGAAGTAGTTTTTTACGATGCTCTTGGACAAACCGACGTTTCTTCTGATTATTTTAGCTTTTTGCCATTTTTAAGGTATATTTTTGAACCCTTTGCAACAATTGCTTTTATTTTAGAATACCGATTCACTTGGCTTTTCCTGTATTTAATAATATACCCTATTTTACGCGTTATTTATGTGATCTTAAGAAGATCGGGCAAATTAAACTCAAGCAAATACAATCATTTAAAACACTTGTTAACAGATTTCATTTATTTTTCGTTTAAAGTCTTTTCTATAACGCTCTTAGCAATTTTACTAATAGTACTTGTGGGATACTTAATTCAAGGATTTTTCTTTGTTAATAGATATTTTATGGTCCCGGTTCAAATTGGAATACACTTTAGTTTTATCTTAATTTCAATTAAAGCGGGGCATTCTCTTATAAAGTTATTTCATCCAAGGCTTAAATTTAATTTTACTGCTAAAATAGAAAAAGGAAATAGAAAAATTACAGCGAATTTGAAGAAGGAATTTGTTTATTTTGCCGGAATTTTATTGCTATTACTTGGTTCTAATGTTATTTTATTGTCAATTCAATTTCCAACGCATAAAATAATCCCGATTATACCTCTTGACGATGATGAGTTTTTGTTTGACTTTCACGTCCACACGACCTTTTCTGACGGTTGGCTTACTCCTGAAGAGAGAGTTTTATGGTACATTGAACACGGGATTTCTGGAGCGGCATTTTCCGATCACGATAACATAAGAGGGGCTTTAGCAGCTCGAGAATTTGTTGAGAAGAATGGATTGGATTTTACAGTCTGGATCGCAGAAGAATGGACAAATCACGAACCAGACCCAGAAATTCACATGAATTACTTTGGGATTGAAGAAGAATTAGTACCTCTCGAATCCTATACGCCAGGAGGACCTGAAGCCATGAATGCCTCTGATTTAATAAGTTATGTAAAATCTAACGGTGGTTTTATAACGGTAAACCATTATAATTACGTAGACGGATCTGGAGCGCCGCATACACTTGAAGAATTGCGCGATTGGGGCGTCGATGGTTTTGAAATCATCAATGGAGGGGGTTATACCAGGTATACGGAGATACGTCAATTTTGCTTGGATAACAATTTAATTTGCATAGCGGGGTCTGACATTCATACTAATGAAGACTTAAACACTTTTATCAAATTAAAATTAGATGATCCAAATAATAAAACGATTGAAAATATTTTCAAAAACTTACAAAATAATACGCATGAAGCTATTGCCATTCAATTTTTTTCTGAAACTTTCAAGTTTCCCGGAGATTCGAACGATTCAGGACTTTATATCGTAGAAGAATTCATTAATTATCTCTTAAACATAGATATTTATCAAGCTCTATCTTGGATAATTTGGTCTTCCATAGTCTATCTAACATTCGCCCTATTTTACAGGAGGGCAAAAAAAGTAGAATTAAGATTGCTAAAGGTTAAAATTTATTAAATTCTTTTTTTAATATTTATAAAATTAGTTTAAATATAATATCCTGTACTATCGTCTGCGTTCGTATCGTTGTCATCGTCATTATCATCTTCGTCTTCTTTGCCCATCAGCTTTTTAGAGAAAAATTTCATTATATCTTTTGGATCTAAATCTTTTAAGTCGTTCATATCGATTGGGATTATCCCTTTTCTTAAAGGCCCCATTTGACTTTTTAATTGCTTTTCAATTCTCTTTTTCTGTCTCTCGTGCAAAATTAATTCCTTTTTCATAAGGATATTTAACTCATTTGCTACTAATTCGTCCAATTCATTAGGAGTAAAAGATAATAACAGTTCTATATCATAAAGTTTAGTTAATTTCTTTACTACCTTTTCTCTCTTATGTTCTGGAATTTGGTAGATTGAATCTAAACCCATAAGATGAATAATATTCAACCAATCAAGTTGAAAAGCCCAAGCTTCTTTTTCTGACATGTTATCAAAAATCAAGTTTTTCTATTAATATAATTTTGGATAAAAGTTAAACCTTTTTCTTATATTTTTTAACAAAAAACGTAAACATTTAAATCTATGCTTTTTGTTCTGTTAAATCGAAATATTGAAACATTTGTATATATTACAAAAGAGAAATTTACTCAAAACTAATTTTAGGTAATTGAAATGAAGGTTGAACGGAAAAAATTAGAAGAATTCTTTAAAGGATGAAATAATTAATTCGGGCTCGTCGTGCATAACCCAATGTGAAGAATTTTCAGCACGGATAATTTTGAGATCGGCTACATAATCAGGTAGTCCGTCCAAGACCGATGGTAACACAGCTATATCTTTCATTCCATGGATGACCAAGGTGGGGACTGTTATTTTCCCTGTCCAATTGCTAAAACTTACATTAGCTTTGTAATAATTCACCCCTCCTAAAACTGCGCCTGGTTTTGCCCATGTTTCTAAATATTTTTCCTTGTCAAAATCAGTAAAACCTTTTTTATTTATTAACCCTTCAAAAACTGCGAATTTCAACCACTTATAATCGTCCTTAAAAAAAAATTTTTCTCCATCGGGTTTAAGAAATTCAAAAATATAAAAACTTGCTTTTTGTTGTTTTTTATCTGAGCGCAACCTTTCTTGGAATATCTTCATGTGAGGAGCATTTAAAATTGCTAACTTTCGTACTAATTTAGGATATTTTTCAGCGAATGCCCACGCTACTACGCCGCCCCAATCGTGTCCTGCAAGAAAAATTTTACCCAAGTTTAAAGACTCAATTAATCCCTTAATGTCCTCAACTAAAACATCCATTTTATAATTATTAACGCCTTCAGGTTTGTCAGATAAGTTATAGCCGCGCATATCAGGGATAATTAGCTTATAATCCTTTTTAAGCCCAAGAATTACATTTTTCCAACCAAACCAAAAATCTGGAAATCCATGAAGCAAGATTAAGGGCTCACCTTCCCCGATTATAACCGTATGGAGTTTTATACCGTTCGTTTCGACGAATTTCTCTTCGCCATTACTAAATAATTCCATAATATTTGACCAAAATAATTAACTTGTAATAAGTAGCTTAATTTCAATTGATTTTCTTTGATTATAAATCAAAGCCTTATGTTTCAAAATACAATTATAATACATGTTGAAATAAAAGAGAATATAAATAAAAATTAATATATAAAGAGAATTTTAAAAAAAGTCTTTAATTCTTTATTCAAAATAACTATAGAAGGAATCTTCAAAATCTTTAATGCTAGAATTGTTAAGTTCGGCAAATTTATAGCGCCCTTGTGGAAGTTTTTTCTCTTTCGAAAAATAACTCTTAAGAGAGCTTTCAAAATCGCTTGCGCTTAAACTTCTTTCTTCTGCGAATTTAATTTCACCAAAGAATTTCAAGTATTCTGGTGTACTATCACTCATATTTATTTTCACATCTTATTTTTTTATTCAAATACTTTTCTAATCAAATAAATCATTAGATCATTTAATGGTTATGTTTATTTTTAAATGTTATGGTTGTATTCCTAAGCGTAAAGTTATGAAAATGCTTATTTCCGAAAGTTTTCCCACTTTTTCGTTTTTGATTTCAGCAATAAATTAGTAATCAATTAAAGATTTTGATAGTCGGTTTTTCTTTTTTCGAACATAAAAACAAATAAATTTATCTATCTTAACCCAACATATAAATGAGATTTTAGTATTAGAACATAGTAATAATAGTTTTTAGATAACTAATCGATAATCATACTTAAATAAGAAAATACAATTTATTTATTGAAAACAAGATAGAAATAACTAATAATAAAATTAAGTGTGAAAAGTTTGAGCAAAAAATTAGACGATAAAATTTATTTGAATTATTTACTTCAATCTTTAAACGTTAACGACTTGAAGCAAATGTGCAGGGATTTTGAATTAAAAAGGTATTCAAAACTCAAAAAAACAGAGCTAGTTGATTTCATACTTGATTCGTTAGCAGAAGAAGAACTTAAAGAATTGTTGGAGCAAAAAGAGGTAGAAATTATTTCGAACGAAATTCAGATAGCAATCAAAATAATAAACGGTGATTATCGCGAAACATTAAGTACCATAAAGAATGTTAATGAAAAAAATCACGAAATCGAATTGCTATTCAAGGGTTTTAACTGGGAGGTTTCATCCTATTTATCTATAACGCCAGAAAATATCGCTGATCCTGAACGCGACTGCGATTGTAGAATAGGGTCAAATATGGGGCTTTGTAGTCACTTTTGGGTCGGTTTTATTCTTTCGCTCAAACAAAATTATTTTAAATTATCAGATTGGAAATTAACTGTTTTACCAAAGGATTTCGAAACAAAAATCTCTACGATAAAAATTTCTGCGACAACAACTTCCGGAGATAAAACTAAGGGTTCAGGAAAAGCCATAAGCATGGTTGACGAAAGTTCAGCCAACTTTCAGTTAACGAAACACATCAACAGCAGAATCACTGTTTATGAAGGGGAAATTACTGAAATTTTGGAAAGAGAATCTGATTTTCAAGGTAATGTGACTATTTACTTTATAGTTTCTCTAAAAGATCTAAAAATTGGACCTCAATTAAAGAAAGCTAAGGATTATCGCGAAGAGGATATTATAAAGATCAATGACTTAAAATTAAGAGTCAGCGATAAGGCTTACGAGAAGGTTAAATTTAAGGTTGGAGATAAAATAACATGCAGTGGCGGTGTAAATAAAGATAATTTTTGGGGTTTAATTTTGAAGAGAGTTACCAAACTTTCAAAAATTTAATTTAAGATGAAAATAATGGGAGAGCCAAAATCTGGTTTTATTAACGATATTAACTTGGTCCTTGCTACGGACTTTTATCAATTAACTATGGGGGCCGCTTATTATCAAGATAATTTAGAGAACAGTAGAAAGGATGAAAACGATATTGCAGTTTTTGATCTTTTTATTAGAAAATATCCTAAAAATCGTAATTACTTAATTTTTGCCGGTTTAGAACAAGCGATTTATTACTTACAAAATGCTAGATTTACTGAAAAGACAATTAATTTCTTGAGACAAAAAGAAGTTTTTAAAAACATCGATTCCAGCTTTTTTGACAATTATTTGCCTAACTTCAAGTTTAAATTAGATGTGTGGGCAATGAAAGAAGGGAATTTCTTCTTTCCCCTAGAGCCCATTATGAGAGTTCAAGGGCCGATGTTCCACGCTCAATTAGCAGAAACATATTTGTTGAATACCATTAATTATCAAACTATTGTGGCATCTAAAGCGTCTCGAATAAAAAACATTGCTTCAGATAAGGTTCTTCTTGAATTCGGTACTAGAAGATCCCACAGTCCTCTCGCAGGTGTTTATGCGGCAAGAGCTAGCTATATTGCAGGTTTTAACGGTACGAGTAATGTGGTTGCCGACCTCGAGTTGGGTATTAATTCTAGCGGTACAATGGCTCACAGTTTTGTCCAACGATTTGACGACGAGAAAGAGAGTTTCGATTTATATTACAAAATTTACGGTAAGAACTCAATACTTTTAATTGACACTTACGACACGGAAAAAGCAGCAAAAATCGCGTGTAAATACGAGAACAATATAAAAGGGGTAAGAATAGATTCAGGCGATCTCATTGAGCACGCAAAAAAGGTTCGCAAGATTTTAGACGATAATGGTTGTAAAGAAGTTATGATCGTTGCGAGTTCTGATTTAAACGAGTATAAGATTAAACATATTATCGATAACAACGCTCCTATTGATGCTTTTGGCGTGGGAACCGAGTTAGCGACATCAAGGGACGACCCGACTATTGCAGGCGTGTATAAACTAATAGAATATAATGGCCGACCTAAAATTAAAATAAGCGAAGAAAAATTAACATACCCTGGAAAGAAGCAAATTTACAGGATTTATAACGAGCGAGGAATATTCAAAGAAGACATTTTAATGTTAGATGACGACAAAGCACCGCCGAATTCAGAGGTTCTATTAATTCCAATAATGGAAAAAGGAATTCTAATTAGCAAAATCCCTCAATTAATGGAAATTCAGCAGTATTATCTAAAGAATATTAAAAAATTACCAGGCGAATACAAAACCTTAGATGAAAATCATGTTTTTAAATTAAAAATTTCTAAAAAATTAAGAGAGTTAACTAATTCACTATCGAGCAAATATTCTAAATCTCATTTAGAAAATTAAAAATTATTTCAATCCATTTAGAGATTATTGTGTAATAAAACGATAGTAGAAAACAACAAAACATATTCTACAATCTTTACGATCTTTAATCTAGGTATTTGTAATAATATCAATCATTGGATTTTCTTTTTATATAAAATTGTTTTCAATATGTTTAACAAATGATTTAATTAGATCATTTTAAATTGGTGTAACTTTAAATGTATCATTTAGATGGAACAGATTATTTAAACGAAAAATATTTTAGAAAAACTGTTAGCATATGTCCAGAATGCCTAGAACGGATACCAGCGGTAGTTCAAGAAGAAGATGACGGGCAAATATATATGCGTAAAACATGCCGTGAACACGGTGATTTTAAGGATGTTATAAGCTCAAACGCAAAATATTACAAATGGACGCACTATCAAAAGAAAGACAAAGACGGAAATGTCGTTTGGCAGTTTGAGAAGGACGGAGAGGCAAATCCGGCAGATTGTTCACCTGAAGATCCGAGAGGATGCCCGTATAATTGTGGTCTTTGCTCGGAGCATCTATCGACGTGTTCTCTGGCCTTAATTGACTTGACTAATCGATGTAATTTCAACTGCAACTTCTGCTATGCTAATGTACAAAAATCAGGTTATTTAGTTGAGCCTTCGTTAGAAGAAATCGACAGAATTATGAAACATTTCAGAAGCAAGCCTTTGCCTGCACCAGCAATAATGTTCACGGGCGGGGAACCTACTGTAAGAAAGGATTTTCCTGAGATTTGTAAAATGGCTAAAGACCACGGTTTTAAAGAGGTAATCGTTGCTACAAACGGCTACGGATTTAGCCGTAAAAAAGACGGGCTTGAATGGACTAAAAAGGTCTATGAAATGGGTTTAGACACTCTTTATCTCCAATTTGATGGCATAAATAACGAAACCTACGAGAAGACTCGAGGGATAAAAAACTTAATGTCGTATAAAATGCGTGTTGTTGAAAATTGCCGAAAAGCTGGTCTATCGTCCATTAATCTGGTAGCTACAATTGTTAAGGGGATCACGGACATTGAAGTAGGTAACATAATCCAATTTGCTCTCGATAATATTGATGTTGTACGTGGAATTACGTTCCAACCAGTTTCTTTGTGTGGCAGAATTTCGTCAGAAGAGATGCAAGAGTTAAGAATTACAAATGCAGATGTCATCCAAGAAATCGAAAATCAGACCGGTGGTAAAATTAGGATGGACGAAGCTTGGTATCCATTAACAACTATCGTGGAATTTGGCAGAATTGTTGCATATCTTTCTGATGTGGAACCCGTAGAGTTCACGTGTCACCCAGATTGTGGCTTCGCAACATATCTAGTGGTCGATCCGGATACTAACGAGATGGTTCCAATAATTGACTACTTTGACCCGTTAAAAATAATAGACTTTGCTAATCGATTCTGGGAAAAAGTGAAGCACAAAGAGAAACAACCCATTAAATTCTTTGAAAACTTATTAGGAGATGCCGGTAAAACTTTAGATGGTGGTTTAGAATTTCTTGACAAAACGCAACTCAAAGCAAGATTTCTACTTGGGATGCTACAATACACGAAAAAACCGGGTAAACTCATGGATATGTTCTCCCGTTTGCTTATGAACGCCGATTGGGAAAGTATTAGCTCGTTTACACATGGCACTCTCTTACTTTCCAGCATGCACTTCCAAGATGCTTATAACATGGATATTGAAAGAACAAAAAGATGTATCGTTCATTTTGGAGTAGCAATGCCAGATGGAACTATTAAGGAGATTCCATTTTGTACTATGAATACTTTACACCGGGAGAGCATCGAAAAACAAGTAGCAAAAAGTATTACTCAAAAAGTTAGGGAAGAATTCGATACTACAACGGGACAAACAAGAGAAGAGATTCGACAAGAAGTAGCACAAAACGGAGGAATAAAAAAGGAGGAATAAAAAGATGGTTGATGAAATTGTTGAAACTAAAGATGGTCTAAAGCTGCGTAAGCTAGTCTCGTTAAAAACAACTACGGCAAAAGATTATCAAGACGCAATGTTGGATCGAGTGGAATATTTTAAGGAAGAAAACCAAAAAAAGAGTCAATTTAATAGCACCGTTCAAAACACAGTAGTACAAGCTTTGAGTACAATTTTGAATCTAAAAGTCCAAGTAGACAAATCGCTTGGAGAAGAGAACTTGAAAAAAGTTCATGATTTTATAGATCAAATTTTATTACTCGGCTTATAAAAAAGTTTTATTTTTCAAATTTATTTTTATTATTTTCTTTTAAAACATAAAGCTAACATTTTAATCTTATTTTACTTGTTGATTTAATGGGTACATTAACAAGATGTCGATTTTGATAAAGTTATACGGAAATTTGAGGGAAAAAGTAAAAGATACCGATTTAGAGATAGGGTTCCCTATTACGTTAAATGTTGAAAGTAATGAGATACATACTGTCCTCGATATTCTTGACAAATTCAACATTGAAGATAACGAAATTAGTCATATTTTTGTAAATGGCAAGTATTGTGGACCCGGAAAAGAAGTTAGAGATGGAGATCGGGTGGGCTTGTTCCCTAAGAAAATGGCGTTAATGTTCGTCGAAATACCCAACCTTAATTCTATTTACGTAACAGTTAAACTCTTTGCAAACTTAAGAAAATACGGCGTTCCTAAATCAGTTATTGAAATGCCTGAAGGAAGTACAATTAAATCTGTCTTGAAAAAAGTAAAAATTCCTAATGAGGAAAAGAAATTGATTTTCATGGTGAATGGTTCACCCCGATACGACAGAAATTTAGTTATTAAAGATAAAGATACTCTCGCGATTTTTCCTCCCATCGGAGGGGGTTAAAAAAAATATTAACTTAAACTTATTCCATAAATTATTTTTTATATCGATTATTTTTTATTTAGAATGCCATGGTTTTTACAATAATCACATTACCCATAACGATTTTATTTATAGTAATGGGACTTAGTCAATTATATTACGCCATTAAGTTAAAAAGAAGGTTTCCTAATGAGCATAATTTTTACAATTCATTTATCGTTGTTTTATTGTGGATTGTTACCGGAATTCTTTACCCCTTTTTTTATATGGAAGACAATGAACACGTAAGATTCCATCAGTCGTTTTCCATGAGTATTGTTTGTATTTTTTCTCTCTTATTAATATTTTCTATATTAATATATCAGCATAGTGTGGTGTTAAAAGATAGACCCTACATCAAACAGAATCGCACGCTCGCAAAATTTCTCGAAAAATATGAATTAATTAATGTAACTAATGTGAAGAAGAAGAATAACAAATCATATTCCTTGAGAACCGATTTTCACAGAAAGTTATTTCATTTAATTCCTGCTGGAGTAATTATTATATTATATAATTTTTCGGTCCATATATGGGAGGGTTTATTGCACGCAGATAAAGTGTGGGGCATTACAGGACATGATTATGGAATGTTTTTAATTCTTACAATTGGTTATTCGGGAGTAATTTTATTTGCTGCTATAGATTTTATTCGCTTATCTTATATTTTTGAAAATCGGAACATGTATCATCTACTGCCGGATTGTTTGTCAAATCTGTTAATTAAGGCTTTAAAGCCTAATGAAATCTACGAGTTTACTAAAACTGTGATCTTAGTTTTATCATTGGTGCCATTACTTTTTCTACCGTTTGGAATTTTTGCTGCAGCTGCGTTAATAACTAGTATAGGGGACGGATTTGCCTCTCTTGTAGGTGTTGCTTTTGGAAAGCACCATTTCCCAAAAAACAGCAATAAAACCATAATTGGATATGTTGCGGGGTTTTTAGCTTCGTTTGGTGTAAGTTTATTTGCGCTATTTTTGTTTGAACCTGCTTTATTGCCTTTTAAAGTAATTGTAATATCTTTAAGTGGAGGGATTGTATTTTTAATAATCGATTTATTAAGTTTAAAGATTGATGATAATATTCTAAATCCTATTTTATGCGGATTAATTATGGCATTCTTTTACTTTATTTTGTAGTCCTATATTTTATAGGTATGAAGCTTTAATTTTTTGAGAAAATTGTTTTGATGAATATTTTGATATACATTTAATAATAAAGAAACCCAAATCTATTTCATATTTTTAACAACTTATTTTAAAAAAAATTGAAAATTAAAATTGAGATAAAATGACTGAAAGAAATAATTCAAAATCTTACTTTAGATATTTAATATTTGTCTTGATGCTCGTTCAAATACTTGATACATATAGTACTATTTATCCTGGTTCAATGGTTTCTAAGGTTGTGGGTGAATTTTTAGTTGGATTACCACCAAATGAAGCTAATTCTATTGTAGCAATGGCAGGGAGCATAACATCAATAGGGATGTATTTTCTTTTTTTCAATCTATATTTAGTAGATATAGTTGGTAGAAAATTAATGTTGGCTATTACCGTTATTGGGATGAGCATCTCGTCGTTAGGTATGTTTTTATCTGTTAATTACCTAATGTACATATCTTTTAGGTTTTTCTTGAACTTTTTCTTTATGAGCGATATTTGGCTGATTATAATAAATGAAGAGTCAAAAACAAATAAACGAGCTTTCAATTCAAATATCATATTAATGGCTGGATTAGTTGGGGCTATAATAATGGTAATCTGTCGATTTATTTTTATACCAGATGTAAACCCTAACTGGAGGGGAATGACCTTATTTCCGATAATTTTAGGTATTCCATTATTCTTTATAATTTATTTCACCCTTAAAGAAAGTTCTAAGTTTCAGCTCATGAAAGAAAACAGGGAAAAAAAATCTCGAACCTTTATTGGAGATATAAAATCACTTTTTCAGATAGATGATCGCAAGCCTTATATAATGATCTTAATCATTTCTTTTTTGTTTGGGTTTTCAAATCTATTCATAGGATTATTTGAAAAATATATTAATGATACAGGAACAATTTCTGACACACTGGTTTCTATTATATTCTTTTTAACAATATTCACAGTAATGATTGCATACCTAATAAACGGACTCCTAGCGGATAGGATTGGAAGGAAGCCATTGTTATATCTATGGTCGTTTTTATTGCCAATATCCGTAGTTATATGGGTATTTGGCGCGACGAGTTCTCAAAGTGCGTTTCTAATTGTTTTTATGGGCTACGCTATAAGCCATATCGCTTTTTGGGGATTATGGGGGGTGATTAGACTCATTACGTTAGAATTGGTGCCAACTGATAAAAGAGGAACTGGACTCGGATTTAGAAGCTTAATAGGGGCTTTTGGTACAACTATTGGATTGTTATTAAGCAGTGTAGCCATTCTAGAGTTCGGTTTAGGTGCTACTTTTATTATTTTTGTAATAGTAAATCTTGGAATAATTCCCTTAGGGTATTTTTTTATTAAGGAGACCAAAGGCGTAGATTTAGCTGATATTAAGTAAGAATTAAATAAACTTTTCTTTTTCTTTTTTAAAAATAAATTTAATCGTAATTCAATATTGACTTTAAAAAAAAGCATCCATCTTTTTAATGCCCTTGATTTCCTCAAAAGATATACCGAGTGCGTCTAATACCTGCTCTAAGGCAGATTTTAACAAGTCGCGATATTTTTTAGAATTAATATCTTGAAGTTTTGCATGCTCCGTTACTTTAGCGCCAATAGGTCCTTTGCTTTTTATGAATTGTACTACGACTCCTTTTTGATATCTTTTTTTTATTGCTGTAATTTCATTTTTACTAGCGTTATTAACTTGAGCTTTTGCGATTTCTACTTCAATAAAAGCATTAGCGGCTCTTACATGCTGAGGAATAGTTTTGATATAATCTTTCAGATGTTTTTGTAGAGCTATATTTATTGTGTAATCTTCTAAAGTAAATGCATCTACTCTCCCAATCTTTTTTAGATTATCTTTGACTATTGTAATTATTTCTTTCCTTGCTAGTTGAAACTCATCATCGTTAGTAATCTGTTTTAATATTTCTAGTAATTGGCTAAAAGCTTTTTTAATGAATTCTGGTGTGTTTTTCTTTTTAACGACTAACCCTTTTATATCAACATATTTAGTGTTTTTATAAATTCCAACATAATTTTTCTTTCTTTGTGAGAGTGCTAAGAATTGGTATGTTTTTTCCTCTTCTAAATCTAAGTCTAATTCTTTTTTACTCCAATCTGATATTTCCTTCATTTGAGCTTTAGATGGATTTGATAGAAAGACAGAGTCTGTATTGTGTAGTAATAACATACCACAAGCATCCACAAACATTTCAGTATTTTCTACTGATAAATCATATACATATATTCCTTGATGCGAAATTTCTGATAATTTGGTATTAATTGGGCGTTCATATCCACTTTTCCCTTTACGCTCTCTAATTCGATACACATCTCTCTTTTCGTAATAATATATCGACAAATCCATACCCCATGATTTAAGTAAATAACATAAACCAGACACCAATTGAAGTGATTTTGTTGTGAAAGTTATAATATTTCCTTTATCAATGCTCCCATCTCCCTTTAAATAATATTCATATAGTAGTTCTTGGTATTTTTTTTCTACATTATAAATAAAAGATGGTAAGTGTTTGTTTGCAGAACCAGAACCACATAAACTTTCAAATAAAGCTGTCCATGTTGTGCTATTTGATTGAAGTCTGTGTGTAGTATCTTCATAAGAATATTTATTAATAGTTCTAATTCCTTTAGAAGTCCTTATTATTTCAAATTTGTAATTGATATTGATTTTTTCAATTAGATCTTTAATTTCATCTAGAAAAGCTATATTTTTACTTGATATCCCACAAGTAGCTTTGTATCCATATTTACCTTTATGAAAAGATGAATGCCCATCAGCGATGTATATTCCAAGTAATTTGCATAAATCCGATAATTTGCAGAACTTTTTGATCTTTTTCTGATCTTTTCTATTTGTCCAACCAAACCACATATAATCGTCTTCAGTCCACCATTGATTTATTTTTTTCTTGTTTTTATAATCAATTTTAAAAGAAAAATGATTAATTAATGGATATAAATCAATTATTTCAGGAGTACTATGATTATTTAATGGAACTTGTTCTAAATATAATATTTTTTTATTTTGAATTTCGGTAGGTTTGATTTCCTCTAAATCTTCAGATATTAAGGAATGATCTTCAGTGCAAATTGTTTCTCCATTTTTTTGATTGACTCTATATATTTTTTTATTTGTTTTATGGCGAATTATCTCTTTAATTAATTGCCATTTTCCATCCTTACTTAGAGTATAAATAGATTCTGGAAATTTAACTTCTTTTTCATTAATTGATTTAGTATCTTGTTTGCAATTAATCCAAAGTTTTTCAATTGGAATAACATCCACAAAATCATCATGTTTTATTACTATACAGCGATCTCCAATTATACTATCCCCATATAAAACTTCTACGCCTAATTGTTCAGCTTTCTTTATCGTCTGTTTTATGGAGTATTGTCCAATTCCTGTTGTGCTTTCGGCAACAGGTGAACAATACAAGGGGAAGTTTTTGGAACCAAATACGCCATAGCTTGCATTTATAAACACTTTGAGCGCTTGTTGGATTGTATAGTAATAACTACGCTGTTTTTGAGTTAAGGTTTTATCAGCCGATTTTGGTTTAAAGTATTTTACTCTGGTATCTCGGAAGAAACCAACTACATAAGCAAATATTCCCATTTTATGAGTACATATATGATAAGGAGTTCCTTTAACAAGGTTGTCTTCGTCGTCTTTATGAGGACAAAGAACAGTTTCGTAGGACAAATTAAATTCTTTTATGATTGAAGGATAAAGGCTCGCGAAATCCATAACTACCACATCAAAATGAATTCCAGGAACGGGTTGAATAACATACGCGCCTTGAAATTTACCGTCGAAAAATTTCGACATCAATTTACCGCCTTTCTTAGAATCTGAAATCTCGGATTTTCTAGGGATGAGAAATTCTTTGCGACGATGTTCGAAGAAAAAAATGTTTTGTATCCAGGTTGAAATTTGCCGTCGTACCATATCGTGAATTGGCATTTTTGTAATCCTACATAGTAAAATGATCAAATTCCAGACTAACGAATTGTTAAACCTAGTTAATTCAAGTGTTAATATTGAATCTTTAAGATTATACCAAGCTAGAGTCCCGTAATCCATGTCATGGATTTCTTCTTCGTGTGCGTATTTTTCTTCGCCTAACAACGCGGCACTTATGGAATTTAAAGAAGCACTTTGATAAGCTCCGCTAAATGCATAACCAGAAATACTTCTATTAAAGAAAAAGTTAAAAACATCAATGTGAACGCCTTTTCTTAAGTCACATTCTGTTTTCGACATTATTCCAAAACCTCTTTTTACATGAATTGGATTTAAATCTCTATCGATTTTTAAATTATTTGCTCTGTGAAACATGTAACTTAAATCAAAATTATCTCCATTGAAAGTAATAACTACAGGGTAATCCCACAAAATTCTAAAGCTTTCAACCAACAACTCCTTTTCGGTTTTAAAGAAATATAATTTAGCATCGTTAGGGAAACTTTCATGGAGTTTGTTGAAACTAAAACCTTCACGTTCTAATATATACACCAATTTTAAACCATCAGAAGCCACAAATGATATGCTAATTATTTCTCGGGCCGCAAGGCGAGGGTCGGGAATCGTATAATCGTTTTTTCCGACTTTAATTTCAATATCCATCGCTAACCGTTTCACATCGGGAATTGGCGTAACGAAAATGTCTATAAATTTCTCAGAAAATTCTCGCATTTCAGGTGCTTCATTTTTAAATATCTCTTTTAATTCGCCTGACAATTTTTTAGTTTCTTCTGTGCTCTTTTTATAATCAATCTTTTCAAGTTTTCCGTTATTAATTCGATAAATTAATCCGGGAATTAACTGCCTATCAAAAATATAATTTAAATGGTATCTTATGTTTGCCTCATAAGCTTTTATTTTGTTTTCCCCTAAGATATTTTTGATGTTCGTTCCAGAACCTCCTATATCTATAGGTGTCTTGCCATATATCTTCGTTATATTTATTTCTTTATCGCTAAGCAGTTCAAAACGCTTTATTTCTTCGAACCTTTTAAATCCTTGGTAATCAACAAGTTTATTCGTTTTCCCTGTTTTTTCTAAGTAAGTTAATTTTTCTAATTCTGAAATTGGTTCTTTGCTTAAGCAATAAGGTTCATGGTCGGTGGTATCTATCCATATCTTGATATCGTCGTTATCCAAATCGTAAAATTTACAGTAAGCTTTATTTTGACCTCCATCATAATCCACATCTAAAAGTAATCCTCTTTCTAAATTTTCGACGATGTCTCCCTTTTCAATTAAATATCTAAGGTACTTCGAACTTACAGATTCTCTAAGAACCTTTTGTAAGGGAATATTACCTTCTTTTAAACCAAAATTATGGCTTTTTGTTTTGAAATAGAGTTTTTGTGGAACTTTCTTTGGCTTCGGTTCCGGTTCTATTTTAGTTTGCTCCACCTCTATTACTTCTTTTTCTTTAGAATCTTCTAGCTTTTTAAAGTCAGGTTCTATTTTTTTCGTTTGAGGTTGTGTTTCCTCGACGAAAGAAAAGAGAGATTTTTGTTTGTCATCAATGGGCTTTTTTTTTCTTGGACTTGGCAATTTAACAACCAAAAAATAATTTAAATTAATCTATTTAATATTATTAAATATTACAATATAGATTTTAATCTCACTTATTTTGAGTTTAATATTTAAAAAAGTAAAAAACGAGAAATTTATAATGGAGAATGGAAAAGATATAGCAGATTTTGCGGTAAATTATGGTGTTTCCCATGGGGCATCCTATATCGAAGCAAGAGTTGTCGATTCAAGAGATGAAAGTTATGCCTCGAGAAATGGCATTATACTTAGTGGGGGGATTACTTACTCAAGTGGAATTGCAATTCGAGTTCTTGCTAATGGAGGAATGGGTTTTTGTTCTACAGCAAATTTAGCTAAAAACACTATTGAAGATGTGATTGAAGAAGCGATAAAATTAGCTAAAGCTAGTAAAAGAAAAACACCAATAACATTTTCAGATGAAAAGGTTGTTCAAGCAAAATGGAAGACGCCTGTAAAGATAAAGTTTGAGGATATTTCAGTTGAAGAAAAACAGAAATTTATGATTGGTATAGATAAAATTTTGAATAAAGAATTTCGATTTAAATTACCTACTAGGACTTTTATATTGGACCTATATTCCGATGAAAAATATATTGTTAATAGTGAAGGTTCAAAAGTTGAATCTGAAAATTCAATAATCTCTACAGTATCTTTCAATACGGCTAAAGGGAAAGCTGGAGGAGAACAAAGAATGTTAAACTTAGGGGGAACGAGCGGATGGGAATGGATTGATGAAGAAAATGTGGTTGAAAAAATTTTAGACGATAATAAGTGTTTAGTGAAAGCTGCTCGAAACGCAATCGAAACGAATCTAAATGAAGTTGATGTCGTTATTAGTGGTGAGGTTGCTGGAATAATGGCTCATGAAAATGTAGGTCATCCTAGTGAAGCTGATCGAATTTTAGGGCGAGAAGGCGCGCAAGCAGGAGAATCATTTTATTTAGACCTAATACAAAAAGGGAATCTCGGTGATATTAAAATAGGAAGAGATGAAGTCACTATAATTGACGACCCAACTCGTCCTGGAAATTCTGGTTTTTATCTTTACGATGATGAGTGTGTGAAAGCCCGTCCGCGTTATTTAATAAAAAAGGGTATGTTGAATGAATTGCTTCTAAACCGCGAATATGCTAGTAGATATAACACTAAATCTAATGCTGCGGCACGGGCAATTAATTATAAAAGAGAGCCTATTATTCGTATGGCTAATACATATTTTGCTCCTGGAGATTTTACATTTGAAGAATTATTTGAAGATATTAAAACAGGAATTTACATGAAAAGTTTTACTGAATGGAACATCGATGACCGCCGTTTTCAAAGTAAATACGTTGGTCTTGAAGTATATTTAATCGAAAACGGGGAAATAACTGATACGATGATTCGTCGACCCATTCTTGAATTAACTACATTTGGTATTCTAGGGAATGTTGATGCTGTTTCTAAAGAATTCAATTCGCCCCATGGTTATTGTGGAAAAGGTGAACCAATGCAAGGAGTCCCTGTGTGGTTAGGAGGACCACATGTCCGATTAAGAAATATAAACTTAGGAGGTAAAAACAAATGATTGAAAATGAAGATTTTCTTAAAGTCGCCATTGATGTTGCCCAAAAAGAAAATATTGACGAGGTAATTGCTCAAAGAATCAAGGGGAAAACATACCAAATAAGGTTTTCAAATTCTTTGATAGATAATTCTAAGATATGGAATAATGATATTTTGGAACTTTTTCTTGCTAAAGGAAAAAGAACGACTCAGATCAATATAGAAGCACCAACTCCAACGAAAATCAGAAATACTATTGTAAAAGCATCTAAATTTCTTTTGAAGCTGCCAGAAAGTTTTCTTTACAATGGGATGGAAAGTAACTTACAGACATATAAAAAGTTAGATCAAATCTTTGACTCAAAAATAACGAACTTTTCAGAAAAAGCGCCAGAACTTGTCAACGCAGCGATACAAACATCCTTGGAAAGTGGGGCTAAAAAAGTTGCAGGAGTACTTTACTTTGGGTACTCTAAAACAGAATTACTGACTAATTATGGAAATAAAGGCTCTTACGATGGCTCGTACTACCGATTTACAATCCGATCCTTTGTTGATGCTGAAAGCAGTGGACAAGGAATTGTTTGTAATAGAAATCTTTCGGGAGTTGAAAACAAATTTATTCAAGTTGGTCCTAAAGCTGGTGAAATCGCTAAAATGGCAGTAGGAGGTACGCAGGGTCATCCAGGAAAATTTGATGTCATAATGAGCCCTACAGTTGCGGCTAATGTTTTAGGTCAAGTTTTTGATGGTGTAAATCCCCTTAAAATTATGATTGGTATGAGTCCTCTTAAAAACAAACATATTGGAAAGCAAATTGCTTCTGAAAATTTTACCGTAGTAGATAATGCTTTACTTGATAATGGATTAGGAAGTCGTCCTTTTGACGTAGAGGGCACGCCTACGGGTAAAACACCAATATTTACAAATGGAATTCTTGAAGGACTACTTCACAATACATCAACAAGCAAGATGGAGCAAGCAGAAAATACAGGTAGTTCAATATTTTTCGACTTCGGGATTGGTTCAAAATTCCTAGCACCTGGACCCTCTAATATGGTTATCAGCGGAGGAAATTATACTTTAGAAGAGATTATTGCCGAATGTAAAAAACCTACTATCTATTTAACTTCTAATTGGTACACTCGTTTCACAAATATGATGGATGGTTTATTTTCAACGATACCCCGAGATGGTATGTTTCTTATTGAAAACGGTGAAATTAAAAAACCAGTAAGAAAACTTCGTTTATCTGATAATTTACTGAGAATTTGTTCAAATATTTCAGCAATAGGTAAGGATGTTCAACAAATTTATTGGTGGGAAGTAGAAACCCCAACATTCTCACCAACTATAAAAGTAAATGATTGTACCATTACTGCAGCAACTCAGTAAGCAAACTTTTCTATATTGCTTGGGTTAATGGTTTTTTCTATTTTCTTTAATAATCTTTGAAATTTCAGAAAGTAGTAATTGCTTTTCAGCTATAAAAAAATGAAGTTTGCTCTTTTCAGGATGTGCGTTGGAAATAAATTCAGCTAACTCTTTAATTTCATCTTTAGTGGCTTTGAGTAGTTCCCCATCAACATTTTCATTTAACAATAACACCAAATTATCTGTTTCAAGTGGTTTAATATCGTACCCATTCTTCACATTATTATTAATCTTTACGCATAGTTCAGCAAGGTACCAAACTGAATTATCGTAATTTTCACCCGTTTTATACCTTTGATAGGCTAAAATCTCAACGTCTTCTTTAGTAAACAAACTAAATTACAACTCCTTTTCAATAATATAGAAGCTTAATAATCTAATTAATGAAAAAGTAAAGTTTACATTTAACATTTTGTGTTGCCATTTTCAACTGTTAAAATGGCAAAATTAGTATTGATTTATAAAAAACTTTGATGAAATCATTTGAAATAATAAGATCAGCACAGCCAGTATTAAAATTAGTGTTAAAATTTTCTGATTGGCATTTAGGGCAAACAAAGTTCCCATTATATTGTCCTTCTCCCGCAAACTTAAAGGAAGTTGGTGTACCGCAAAAAGTGCATTTTTCCATAGTAATTGAATGATTTCTATCCTAGATAAATTTAAGGATAATAAAAATTAAGAAATATTTTTAGTTATTTTTATGTCAAATTTTAGCGTTTATAACTCCAATCTTATATTAGATTTCTCATAATCATAAAATTAATAATTAATTCGTTTTTAATATATATCATCTAATATACTAATAAAAATTAATAGGCCTCCATGGCTTAGTTCGTAGAGCAGCTGACTTGTATAACCTATTCAAGTTCAAGATATCAGCAGGTCGGGGGTTCAAGTCCCCCTGGAGGCTTATTAACTTTTGATTATTTTTGTTATTTGTATTTAATTGATTTTTAAAAAAAAAGAAAGATTTAAGATTTAATCTTATTCTTTATCAAACTTAGCTTCTTAACTCATAATCAGAAGGATCGATTTTTCTAAATATTAAGTAGCTTGCCAACAAACTAACAGCGCAAAAAACAGAAACGAAGAAAAATATCGTATTGAAGCTATTTGTAAACAATGCGAAAATAGTAAAAAGACCTGCACCGACAATTGTACCTACATTTTGACCCAAATTTGCTAGTGAAACTAACGTTGCAAAATATGTACTTTTCAGTTTAGGATAGTAATTTTTAGACAAATCTCCGCGTACTGTTTGATTTACTACCGTTAAAGCGTTTTGAAGAGCACCTAGAACTAACAGAAAGAGCATTCCAAAGATTAACGGGGCAATTTCTCCAGTTAATAATGCAAAAGGCACGACTAATATTAGAAATGTTGGAATATATGTTAAGTAGACGTATGTAAGAGTCTTTTTGCGGCTTTTGTCACCAAATTTGCCTGCAACAAGAGAGCCGATAACTATACCTACACCATTAGCAAGATAAAATATCGAACTCCACCCTTGTAAATCAACAGCACCTCCTCCAGTTATCGTTAACAACGTATCACTGACGTCAATAATACCCATGGCAATTAAAACAAGATACATAAAGAAATTTAAAATCATAATTACAGGAATTCCTGCCAAAAAGGTATATAAAAAGACTTTCCAATTTCGCTTTTTCGTAACAATTGTTAGTACTTCCCGTCCAAATTCCTTCGATGTCATCTTTTCAAGAGGAGGTTCTTTTACAAGGTAAGGAATGACGCTAGCTATTATCACTAAAATTCCTGTCACTATAAATAATACTGGTACTATATCTAATAATAGAAAAAGATAGCCCAAACCCATTCCTCCTACACCATAACCTAAAAACATTACTGTCCATGTATATCCTTGAACCCGCGCTAACTTTTCTTTAGGGGTAACGTCCAGAATTAAACCATCTAAGGCTGTATCGGCAAATGCCATTCCTACTTGCGTCATAAAGTAATATATTGCCACCCAAAGATAAATCTCATTAATCGGTAGATAAAATGCCATCATTAGCCACCAAACTCCTCCAAAAATACCGAAACTAAATATCCAAGGGAATCTTTGGCCGTACTTTTTAGAGCCCCACCTATCGTTGAACAATCCCACAATCATTTTAATCGCCCAAGGAAGGTTTCCTACTGAATATATGACTAACCAAATAGCAATGTTATACGACCCACCTAATAAATGGGCTAAATATTGAGGAAAGAATAGAAATGGAATTCCTTGAGAAAAACCTTCGCAGAGATAAAAGAAGACAAAAATGTATGTATATTTTTTACTATAATTAACTTCTGAATTCATAA
>JAUWNA010000410.1 GCA_030612905.1 Promethearchaeota archaeon | reverse complement strand
TTTAAGATAACTCCTAATTTTTTCAACAGCCTTCCAAGGTTGTGGCATATCTAAAACAACTGAGTCAACGCTAGTATGTCCAAGATCGTCATTTAAAATGTCTCCGAATTGAATTGAGACAAAATCTTGTAAATTTGCGTTAATTACATTCCTTTGAGCTCGTTTTAGACTTTTTTCTCTGATATCGTACGAATATATATGTCCATTGGGTCTCACATAATTGCCTAAAATACATGTTAATGCTCCCGAACCACACCCTGCTTCGATAACCTTACTACCAGGACCAATCCCTGTGTATATTAAAATTAATCCTGCGTCTTCCGGATAAATTATTTGAGTTTTACGGCTCATATAAGTTACATAATCAGAAGGCAAAGGTTTAAAAACGTAGAATTTATATCCTTGAGTTTCATAAGGTCGAGAAAATATTACAGAACCAAAAGGTTTTCCTATCAGATCATCAAACTTTATGATTCCTCTATGTGTATGAAATTCACCCCCAGATTCTACCTTGACCAACCACTTTCTTCGCCCATCAAGAATTAGGTAAATTAAATCATTTTCCTTTATTATCTCTTCGGTCATAATTAATCTCTTTTCTTAAGCACAACTTTTTCCAATAATGTCTTAATTGTTTTAATAATTTCGTTACCTTAAATTTTACAAATTTGTAACTTTTTTATAACATTTTCGAATTTTTACAAAAAATATAAAATATATGTATAATTGATATAATCAACCTTTTTTATAAATACTCGTTAATGATTTTACTGATTTAATCTATGAGTAGTGCCAACAAAAATACAGCTCAAATTTCAAAAATCTCTTTTAAAGAACTTCAAATTCAAATTGAAGAATTTAGGCAAAAACGAGATGCTTTAAACAAAAAAACCAAAGAATTTATTACCGAATTACAAGAGATTGACGGTGAAATCGATGGCTACTTAAAAGTTGTAAAAGATGATTATAAGAAAAAGCGGGATTATTGGAACGATAAGGTAAAGAAACTAAAAGACAAAAAAATAGAATATAAGCAATTACTAGATAAATGCATTGATGAAGGAAAAGTTATTCTAAAAACAAGCAAAAAGGGAAAAGATACAAAGAAATTTGTCTCTATTAAACAAATCGATAAGAAAATCGAAAATTTAGAAAGAATCATTGAGATCGAAAATTTAGAGATTGTAGAAGAAAATGCAATTGTTGATAAAATCAGAGAATTAGTTCAAATTAAACATGACTATTTGGATGAGCAACAGAACAATGATTACTTAAGAATTGAGCGCAAAATCAAAATTGTTAAAATTAATTTAAACAAGATTTATGAGCAACTAAGCAAATGGTCTAATAAATCTCAAAATTACCATGCCAAAATGCATGAAACCTACGAAACTATTAACGAATTAAGAGAGAAAAAGAAAACTCTTGAAGAAGAGTTGATCGTAAATAAGAAAGCAGCAGACCAATACCACGAACAATTGTTGCGAGTTATGGATAAGAGAAAAAAAATATCAAAAGGAAAACAACCACATTACTCCTCTCAAAATAGGTCAAAAACGCCGTATAGGAAGAAAACAAGAAAAAACTATGAACTTGAAAAGTTAAAACGAGAGAAATTGGCTGTTGCGTTGGAGAAACAAAAGGCAGGTAAAAAACTAAACCTATTTGAAGCTCGATTAATCCTCGAACAACCGAAAGATTAAGATAAAATTTAGGTTAGAAAATATTCTTTGTTATGATTACTTTTAATTGATTATATCTTAATTTTCTTAATATGTTTTTGATAAATCTGATTGTAATATAATCCAAATTCCAAATTTCAAACATTTAGATAATATTCTTAGAAATTTGTCGTAAGATTTAAAATTATTTGCATTTTATTATAATTCAATAAGAACTTTTAAATTCCAAAAAAAAAGATTTGATAAAATTTGAAAAAGAAAACCGAAGAAATTAGAAATATATTAATTAAACATGGTGAATTCTTCCAAAAGGCAATTCCACTCATAGCTTCCGAAAATATCACTAGCCCTGCAGTAGATGAGGCTTGTAATTCTGATTTTTCCCATAGATACGCAGAAGGGTGGGTTGGACAACGGGTTTACGCAGGTTGTAAATATATCGATATGATTGAGGACATCTGCATGGATCTTGCAAAGGAATATTTTAAATGCGTTCATGCCGATGTAAGACCTATATCTGGCGTTGTTGCTAACCTAGCAATGTATAACGCTTTTACATCAGAAAATAATGGTAAAATGTTAATAATGCCAATTCCAAAGGGGGGGCACATCTCTCACGCACCCAAATTCACAAAGAGTGGAATGGCAATTTACGGAACTGCGGGAACCGTACGAGGGTTAAATATTGAGTATATGGCTTTTGATAACGACGAGATGAACATAGATCCTGATGCAACTGCAAAAATTATAAGGGAAGTTAAACCCGAAATGGTTTTATTTGGTGGTTCAGTGTTTCTTTTTCCTCATCCTGTTAAGGAACTTAGTGATGTAGCAAAAGAAGTGGACGCTAATGTAGGTTATGACGCTGCTCATGTGGCAGGCTTGATTGGTTCAGGTTACTTTCAAGACCCTTTAAATGAAGGAGCGGATGCAATGACATTAAGCACGCATAAGACTCTTCCAGGGCCTCAACATGGCGCTCTTCTATCAAATAGAGAGGATTTAATCGATACATTAAGATCGTGTACTTTTCCTGCTTTATTATCTAACCATCACTTACATAACGTTGCGGGATTAGCTATAGCATTAGCAGAAATGTTAGAATTTGGTAAAGAATATCATAAAAACGTTATTGATAACGCTAAAGCTTTAGGTCAAGCTTTATATGAAAGGGGTATAAATGTGCTTATGGAACATAAAGGTTTCACGGAATCTCATCAAATAGTTATTGATATAACTAATCTTGAGAAAACT
>JAUWNA010000343.1 GCA_030612905.1 Promethearchaeota archaeon | reverse complement strand
TCTGCAGTTTCACGTGCAACATCTGTTCCCGTAATTCCCATAGCTATTCCGGCATTAGCAAGCTTTAGAGCTAGCGCGTCATTTATGCCATCTCCAGTCATAGCACAAATGCGATCTTGTGATTGATATTTTTTTACGATTATTTCTTTGTCGGAAGGATCGACTCTTGCAAAAACTGAAACTTTATTGAAATCTTTATCGTCTAATTTGGAAATATCGGCTCCTTCTACTACTAAATCTCCTTCTTTATAAATTCTCATTTGTGCGGCAATCGTTTTAGCGGTTGCTGGATGGTCTCCAGTGATCATTACAGTTTTAATGCCGCCAGAATCGCTTTCCTCAACAGCAGCCCTTACATCTGGGCGTGGCGGGTCTAAGATTGAAAGGAAGCTTAAAAAAATTAGATTGGTTTCAGTTTTTTCTCTATCTAAACTATCTAAATTTTGAATTTTCTCGATATTCTTATAAGCTACGGCTAAAGTTCGGTATCCTTGGTTGGCTCGAAATTGGATTTTTTTTAAAAGTTCTTTTTTTAAATCTTTGTCCAGTGGCTTTATTTCGCCGTTAATTTCGATTCTATTTGATATTTCTAAGATTCTTTCGGGGGCTCCTTTTGTAAAAGCAAAAATATCTTTAGGGTTTAATTTATGTTTACATATAGTGGTCATTCGTTTGATTTCAGAGCTGAACGAAAATTCTTTCAAAATTGCGTACTTTTCTTTTAAATCGTAATTGATATATCCTGCTTTTTCAGATAGCACTAATAATGCGGCTTCCGTTGGCGAACCTAAAGCTTTTCTGACGGCAATTTCGTTTACATTTTTTAGCCGAACTTTAACATCTTCATATATTAATTTAACGTTGTTATTTAATACGATTGATTCGATGAATTTCTGAAAGGTAATATTATCTTTTAACTCAACTTCGTTCTCATTTTCAAGAATTATTCCCTCAACATCATAACCAGAACCTGAAACATGAAATTCTATATTGTTTATCCAAAATCTTTCTACTGTCATTTCATTTTTGGTTATGGTACCTGTTTTATCTGCACAAATTATCGAAACTCGACCAAGAGACTCAATCGAAGCTAAGTTTTTTATAATTACCCCACTTTGAGCCATATTTAATACACCCGTTATTAGAACAAGCGTTGTGAGGAGCGGTAAATTTATGGGCATGATATTCATTGACCTTAGAATTGAACTTATTAAGGCATCACTAATAAAATCTCCATAAAAATTGCCTTCTATCCCTAAAAGCACGAATTTATAGGTAATTAAGATTATCAAATTAATAATAACTATAGATCCAAGGATATAACCTAACCTATTTAATTTTCGCGTCAAAGGAATATCTTCAATGCTTCCCATTTCATTTAATTGATTAGAAATTTTACCAATCTCTGTGTTTATTCCCGTTCCAACCACTAAGGCTTTTCCCCTACCAGTGTGGATGTAGGTTCCCATAAATACCATGTTAGTTCGTTTTTGGAGGGGTATTTTGTTATTTTCAAGAGGAGATTTACTTTTCTCTACAGGTTCACTCTCTCCACTAAGCGGAGCTTCATCGATGCTTAGGTTAGTAAATTCGATAATTCTAGCATCTGCAGCGATTTTATCGCCTTGTCTTAATATGATAACATCTCCAGGTACGATTTCTCTAGTAGGAATTTCAAATTGAATTCCATCTCTCAAAACAGTCGCTTTTAAAGCAGCGATTTTTCGTAAGGATTCTAACGCTTTTTGGGCTCTGAATTGTTGAACAATTACCGTAGTTGAATTCATGATGACTACAGCAAAAGTTATGATAGTAGAACTTGGAGAGCCAAGAATCAATATAATTGTTCCTGATATAATTAAAATAATAATTAAAAAATTAAAAATTGGAGCCAAATAAATTTTCCATAAAGACTTCTTAATTTTAGGTAACTCGTTATAACCAAAATCAAGATATCTACTCTCTATTTCTGAAGACTTCAAACCGTTATTAGGATCTGTTTGAAATTTTGTAATTAATTCATCTATTGATTGAGTTAGTAATTCTTCAGAGCGAACTTGGATTTGACTCATTTCTCTATTTAATACTTTTTTAATCGAATAATAATAGAAAATATTGATTTAAACCTTATTAATTATATAAACTTTCCACAATTCTTTAAACGAGTGAAAAATTTAAAGGTCTAATTCTTGCGGATCCCCTAAGATCTTTTTTAATACATTGTATTTTTTTCTAATTGTCGTACTTGAGAATCGACTGGTGCGTTCAACAATACTTTGAGTAAAAATCTTACGATTCTCTAAGGATTGGCCAATGTAATAGATCAGACCCGCTGTAAATGCTTTGTGATTCGAACTTTGAATTTGTTCGTATGTAATTTTATTTAAGATTTCATTTGCTTTTAATTGCATATCTAATTTCAATTTGTTATATTCTATTTTATTGGAAAGATGTTGTTTGACATCTTTAAATAAAATATTATTCAAATCTTTTTGGAACAAGATTTTAATTTTATTTTTTATCTGCTCTTCTAAGTTAGAGGCGCTTTCGGCAATCTTTAACCTTCTTTCTGTTCTTTTCACCTTTTCCATAGCGTTAGAAAGCATCTTTTTGTTTATCTTATGCCCTAATTCTCTTGTTCTTTTTATAAATTCTTCAATTCTCACGCTTGTAGTTTCTTTTATTTCCATCCATATTATTGCGAGAAAGATAATGACCATATTTTCGTATGTTTGTCGATGATGTTTGTTATATTGCAAATATTTAGCTTTAATTTCTCGATATTTTACAGAATCTATATTGAGACCAATGCCATAGCCCTTTAACAAGTCAATCGTCTTTTTTTGTTCTGAAAAGTTACTTTGATAGTCCCGAAACCATATGTTTAATGTATTGATTTGATCGTATCGTTTTTTAGTCTTTGGATCCTGAGTGGCTTTTAAATTACTTGTTCGAATTTTTCGTTCATATTCTAACCGAGAATCAGAAAAATACTCTGAACGAGATGATGGTTCAAAAGCAACGTGATCTTCTAAAATTATACCACAATCTTGGCACACAAAATACCCCCTCTCTTGTTTTACGTTTTTATGTGTACAAGCGGTTAATTCCTTATCGTTTTTTTTTTTATTGTTCAAAAAAGATCAAATGATTAATATATAGCTCAAAATATTAGTTTTTAATTTATAAACTTTTTATATCAAACCATCAAATTAAATATTGTATAAAAGATTTTAATATTTTAAACCCAAATTAAATATTTTTAATAAAAATGAGTGATTAAAATGGAACGTAAATTAGTTTTAAAATGGTTATCAATTTTTAGCGTCGGTTTCTTTATACTTTCAATAGTAGAACTGCTTGATCTTATTATTTTTAGTACAGTAATTACTATGGATTTAGATGGTCAAT